>PMNQ01000096.1 GCA_003162555.1 Gammaproteobacteria bacterium
TCGGTGACCGTGCCGACCGTCGAACGCGGATTGTGCGAGCCGGCCTTCTGCTCGATGGCGATGGCCGGGGACAGGCCTTCGATGCTGTCGACATCGGGTTTGTCCATCATCGACAGGAACTGGCGGGCGTAAGCCGACAGCGATTCCACGTAGCGACGCTGCCCCTCGGCATACAGCGTGTCGAAGGCCAGCGAGGACTTGCCCGAGCCGGACAGGCCGGTCAGCACCGTCAGCTTCCCGCGAGGCAGGTCCAGATCGATGTTCCGCAGGTTGTGCGTGCGCGCCCCGCGCACACGGATGCTCATCATGGGGTTGGCTTGGGGGTGGGCTTGGTTGTCGGGCATAGGAATGCGGCCATTCTACACCCAGGGGCGAGGGCGCCCTGTGAGGTCGTCCGCCAACGGGCAGGCGGGACCCCGCCAGGGGTTTACGGCGCAAGGGGGCCTATAGCCCCCATATGGAGCGCTAAGGCGGCCCTGGAGACCCCCGCGAGCGGCTATTTGGAGCCTGCTGCGGCAGAAACAGGCCCTGCCCGGGACGCCCGCGGCGACTACAATAGCGGCCCTGCAATTCCTGAAAATGATCGCAAGCAAGAGGGCCTGGCCATGGCGCGCGGAATCAACAAAGTCATCCTGATCGGCAATCTGGGCGCAGACCCGGAAACCCGTTCCATGCCCTCGGGCATGACGGTCGCGAACATCCGCATTGCCACCAGCGAGAGCTGGAAGGATAAACAGTCCGGCGAGCAGAAAGAGCGCACCGAGTGGCACAGCGTCGCGATGTTCGGCCGGCTTGGCGAGATCGCCGGCGAGTACCTGCGCAAGGGTTCGCAGGTGTATATCGAGGGCTCGTTGCGCACGCGCAAGTGGCAAGACAAGGAAGGGCGCGACCGCTACACCACTGAAGTGATCGCCGACGAGATGCAGATGCTGGGTGGCCGTGGCGGCGGCGGTGGCGGTGGCGGCGCCAGCACCGGTAGCACCGGCAACTACGAATCACGCGAGCGCGCCCCGGCGGGCGAACCAGCTGCGGCCGGCGCCGGCGCCGGCGCCAGCGCCGAAGAGTTCGACGACGACATTCCATTCTGAAGCATGAGCGGCCGCTACTACATCAAGACTTTTGGCTGCCAGATGAACGAGTACGACTCCGCGCGCATCGCGGACGTACTGCGCGAGAGCGTGGGGCTCACGCCCACCGATCAGCCGGAGCTGGCTGACCTGCTGCTGATGAACACCTGCTCCGTGCGCGAGAAGGCGCAGGACAAGGTGTATTCGCTGCTGGGCGAGTGGCGCGCACACAAGCTGCGGCGGCCTGAGGTCTTGATCGGCGTCGGCGGTTGCGTCGCCAGCCAGGAAGGCAGCGCGATCACGGCGCGTGCGCCGTTCGTCGACCTGGTGTTCGGGCCGCAGACCATTCACCGCCTGCCCGCCATGCTTGCGGCATTGCGCGCGCACGGCCGCGCGGTCGTCGATGTGAGCTTCCCGGAGATCGAGAAATTCGATCACCTGCCAGCGCCGCGCGCCGAGGGTGCGCGCGCCTACGTGTCGATCATGGAAGGCTGCAGCAAGTACTGCAGTTTCTGCGTCGTGCCGTACACACGCGGCGACGAAGTGAGCCGCCCGTTCGCCGGAGTGATCGACGAAGTGCGCGCGCTGGCCGCGCAGGGCGTCGGCGAAGTGACGCTGCTGGGCCAGAACGTCAATGCCTACGCCGGCGCGCTCGCAGGCGGCGGCAGCGCCGATCTGGCCGCGCTCATTCACCACGTGGCACGCATCGAGGGCATCGAGCGCATCCGCTTCACGACTTCGCATCCGCTCAATTTCACCGATAGCCTGATCGAGGCCTACGCGAACGTGCCGCAGCTCGCCAATCACCTGCACCTGCCGGTGCAGAGCGGGTCCGATCGCGTGCTGGCGATGATGAAGCGCGGCTACACCGCGCTCGAATACAAAGACCGGCTGCGCCGGCTCCGTGCGGTGCGGCCCGGCATTGCCGTCTCCACCGACATCATCGTCGGCTTTCCCGGCGAGACCGAGCGCGACTTCGAGGCGACGCTGGCGCTGGTCGCCGAGGCCGGCCTCGACCAGTCATTCTGTTTCGTCTACAGCCCGCGGCCGGGCACGCCCGCCGCCGCGCTTCCGGACGAGGTCGCGCCCGAGGTCAGCGCCGCGCGGCTCGCCCGACTTCAGAAGTTACTGGATGCGCAATCCCTGGAATTCAGCCGCAATATAGTAGGCACCACGCAACGCGTGCTGGTCGAGCGCCACGCCCGCAAGGACGCGAGCGAACTCGCCGGACGCACCGAATGCAACCGCTGGGTGAACTTCAGCGGCCCGGCCTCGCTCCTGCATCGCTTCGTCGATGTCGTCGTCACCGAGGCGCGGCCGCATTCGCTGCGCGGCCGGCTGGTTACGACCACGACTACGACCGCGGCCACGACCGCAGTTGCGGCGAGCGCCGGCATCCGCTCAACTCCCGGCCACCGTGCCGCCGCGAGGGTCTGAACCTGGCCACGTCCACCGTCGCCATCGCCCGTGAATTCGAACTGGAGCCGGCTGACAACGCACGGCTCGCGAGCCTGTGCGGGCCGCTGGATGCGAACCTGCGCCTGCTCGAATCGCGGCTCGAAGTGCAGATCCGCCGCCGTGGCCACGGCTTCCGCGTGCAAGGACTCCAGGCTGAAACGGCCGAACGCGCGCTGCGCGAGCTGCACGGCGTCGCCGCCACGGGCGAGGTCAGCCCCGAGCAGGTGCACCTGTGCATCGTCGAGCAAGGGCTCCCGCGCGCGATCCCCGTGAGGGGCGAGGGCCACCTAAGCGCCGAGCGCACCGTGCGCACGCCGCGCGGGCTGATCCACGCGCGCGGCGCGCATCAGCAGGCGTACCTGGCCAGCATCCGCGAGCGCGATCTGACCTTCGGCATCGGACCGGCCGGCACCGGCAAGACCTACCTCGCCGTGGCCTGCGCGGTAGAAGCGCTGACCGCCGAGCAGGTGCGCCGGCTGGTGCTGGTGCGGCCGGCAGTCGAAGCGGGCGAGCGGCTGGGCTTCCTGCCCGGCGATCTGGCGCAAAAAGTTGATCCCTACCTGCGGCCGATCTACGACGCACTCTATGAAATGCTCGGCTTCGATCGCGTGGCGCGGCTGATCGAGCGCGCGGTGATCGAAGTGGCGCCACTCGCTTTCATGCGCGGCCGCTCACTCAACGACTCGTTCATCATTCTCGATGAGGCGCAGAACACGACCGTCGAGCAGATGAAGATGTTCCTCACGCGCATCGGCTTCGGTTCACGCGCGGTGGTGACCGGCGATGTGACGCAGACCGACCTGCCCGCCGGCCGCCCCTCGGGGCTGCGGCACTCGCTGCACGTGCTGCGCGGCGTGACCGGCGTCGCCTTCAATCATTTCGATGCCGCCGATGTCGTGCGGCATCCGCTCGTGCAGCGCATCGTGCAGGCCTACGAAGCGCAGGAGTCCGCTGACTCCGGCGCCGACGGCCCGCCGCGAGGCGACCATCGTGGCTAGCACGCCGCGCCGCGCCCGCGTAGCTGTGAGCGCTCAGCGGGGTCTCACGCTGCATCTGCGCCGAGCCACGCGCCAGGGGCGCGTGCCCGGCGTCGCCGCGCTCAGGCAATGGGCCGCGCTGGCCCTCGGCAGCCGTGCCCGCGGCCGCGAGCTGTCGGTGCTGGTGGTCGGCCCGGCCCGCAGCCGTAGCCTCAACCACCGCTATCGCGGGCAGGATCACGCCACCAACGTGCTGTCATTCCCCGGCACGGCCGTCGCGCCGCATACGAAGCTGCTGGGCGACCTGGTGATCTGCCCGCAGGTGCTGCAGCGCGAGGCGCGCGCGCAAGGCAAGGCGGAGCGCGCGCACTGGATGCATATGGTCATTCACGGCGTGCTGCACCTGGCGGGCTACGATCACCAGCAGCCCGCCGCTGCGCGGCGCATGGAGCGGCGCGAGACGCGCCTGCTGCGCAGGCTCGGCGTGGCCGATCCCTATCGGAGCGTGTGAGGCATGGCGAAATCGAAGGCCAAGACGAAGGATCCCGGCAGCGGCTGGCGCGGGCGGCTGACACGCACCCTGGCCGGGGGCCTCAGGGAACGTGCGCAACTGCTCGAACTGCTGCGCGAGGCCACCAAGCGCGGACTGCTCGACGCGGATGCGATGGCGATGGTCGAGGGCGCGCTCACCATGGCCGAGCTGCAAGCGCGCGATGTCATGGTGGCGCGCCCCGGCATGGTGTGCATCCGGCGCGACGATCCGCTCTCGCGCATCCTGCCGGCGGTCATCGATTCGGGGCACTCGCGCTTTCCGGTGGTCGACGGCGACCGCGACGACGTGGTCGGCATCCTGCTGGCCAAAGACCTGTTGCGCGCGGCCGGATCCGCGGCCGCGAAAGGACCGGCTGCCGAAAAATTCGATATGCGCGAGTTCCTGCGGCCGGTGGTGTTCGTGCCGGAGGCCAAGCGCCTCGACGTGCTGCTGAAGGAATTCCGCGGCACCCGCAATCACATGGCGATCGTCATCGATGAATACGGCGGCGTGGCCGGACTGGTCACCATCGAAGACGTCATCGAGCAGATCATCGGCGAAATTGACGACGAATTCGATGTCGAGGACGACCAGAACATCCGCGGTGACGGCGAGCAGCAATTCATCGTGCGCGGCGCCACGCGCATCAGCGAATTCAACGAGCACTTCGGCACCGCTTTCAAGGACGCGGAGTTCGACACGGTCGCGGGCCTTGTGATGCAGCAGCTCGGGCGCGTGCCGCGGCGCGGCGAGTCGGTCGTCATCGGCGCCTTCGATTTCCGCGTGCTGCGCACCGACCGGCGGCGCATCGACAGCCTGCGCGTGACACCGGTGCGCGCTGCGCCGCCCGCTTCGTGAGCATGGCGGAGCGTCTGCGCCGCGCGCGGCGCGGGTGGCCGCTGCTGCTGGCGCTGGCTGCTGGCGCGCTGCTGCCGCTGGCCTTCGCTCCGTTCGGATGCTGGCCGCTGGCGATCCTGTGTCCGGCGCTGCTGATGTGGCTGTGGACGGACGCCGCGCCGCGCCGCGCTGCGCTGCTGGGATTCTGTTTTGGCGTCGGCTATTTTGGCGTCGGCACGTCGTGGCTTTACATCTCGATCCACGAGCACGGGCCGGCATCCATCGGCTTCTCGGCCCTGGCGGTCGCGCTGGTGGTGGTGTACATGGCGGCCTACCACGCGTTGCTGGGCTGGTGCGTGGCGCGCTGGCTGCCCGCGCGCGGCGCCTGGCGCTGGTACGCCGGGCTGCCCGCGGTGTGGCTGCTGATCGAGTGGTGCCGTGGCTGGATGCTCACCGGTTTTCCCTGGCTGTCGCTCGGTTATTCGCAGACCGACACGCTCCTGTCCGGTTACGCACCGGTGCTTGGCGTCTACGGCATCTCTGCTCTGCTGCTGCTGCAGGCGGGCGCGCTGCTGGTGTGCGTCCAGGCACGCGGGCGCGCCCTGTTTGCGCCGCTCACTGTCATTGCGCTGGTCTGGATTGGCGGTGCGCTGCTCGCGCGTATCGAGTGGACGCATCCGTCCGGCGCGCCGGTGCCGATAGCGATCCTGCAGGGTGCGATTCCGCAGGACGAAAAATGGCAGCTCGACAATCGCGAGCCTACTATGCGGTTGTATCAGTCACTCAATGATCAAGCCTTGGGTGCCCGTCTGATCGTGTGGCCGGAAGCGGCCATCCCCGAACTGGCCAATGAGATCGCGCCTTACCTCGCTGAAATCCAGGGGAGTTCGCGCGCGCACGGAGCCGACGTGCTGATGGGCGTGGTCAGGCTCGGCGACAACGGCGTGGACTACTACAACTCGATTCTCGCGCTGACCACCGGCGTGGCTTTCTACGACAAGCGGCACCTGGTGCCGTTCGCGGAATATTTTCCGGTGCCCGCATTCGTGCGCAGCTGGCTGCGGCTGATGAGCCTGCCGTATTCCGATTTTCGGGCCGGTGTCGACGGACAAGCGCCGCTGCTCGCGGGCGGCATGCGCCTCGCGCCCTCGATCTGCTACGAAGATGCCTTCGGCAGCGCACAGCTCGCGCTCGTGGCCCGCTCGGAACTGCTGGTCAACGTGACCAATGATGCCTGGTTTGGGCGCTCGCCAGCGCGCTTCCAGCACCTGCAGATCAGCCGAATGAGGGCCATCGAGGCGGGGCGTTTCCTGCTGCGGGCCGGCAATGACGGGGTTTCGGCCATCATCGGCCCGCATGGCGAGCTTTCGGCGGTCGCTCCCGAGTACCGCAGTGCCGTGTTGCGCGGAACCGTCGTGCCCCGCAGCGGTCTATCCCCCTATGTCAGGTCCGGCAACTGGGCAGTGATCCTGCTGGCCCTGGCCGCCGCTGCCGGCAGCGTCCGGCGGCGCGGCAACCCACTTTATTTATCGACCACTTAGCGTTGGAGCATTACCGATATGTCACATGAGTTCATCGCCCCCCGCCTGGCAGGTGTAGCCCTGGCCGTCACGCTGCTGACGGGCTGCGCGCCGCAGGCCTCGACCGCGGCCACGGTGGCACCGCCGGCCTCGGCTCCGGCCGCGCCTGCGGCCAATGAACCCGCATCGGCCACGGCCGTGCCGGCCACGCCGCTGGTGCGCGGGCTGCCCGATTTCGCCTCGCTGGTCGCGCAGGTCGGGCCCGCGGTCGTCAATGTCACGGTGGTCGAGAAGCGCCAGCGGGTGCAGGGTGCCGGCAATCCGTTCTCGGACGACAACGATCCATTCAGCGATTTCTTCCGCCAGTTCCAGAACCGGCAGCCGCGCGATCAGCCGCCCGAAGAGGGCGTGGGCTCGGGCTTCATCGTCAGTTCCGACGGCTACATCCTCACCAACACGCACGTGGTCGACAACGCCACGCGCGTCACCGTGCGGCTGACCGACCGGCGCGAGTTTCAGGCCAAGGTGATCGGGAGCGATGACAAGTCGGATGTCGCGCTGCTGAAAATCGACGCGAAGAACCTGCCGACGGTTCGAATTGGCGACCCATCGAAATTGCGGCCGGGTGAGTGGGTCGTGGCGATTGGTTCGCCGTTCAATTTCCAGAACAGCGTGACCGCGGGCATCGTCAGCGCGCTCGGNNTCCGGCGGCCCGCTGTTCAACATGAACGGTGAGGTGGTCGGCATCAACTCGCAGATCTACAGCAATACCGGCAGCTACGCCGGCTTGTCGTTCGCGATCCCGATCGACATCGCCAACAACGTGCGCCAGCAGCTCGCGTCCACCGGCCACGTGACGCGCGGACTCATCGGCGTGAGCATCCAGCCGGTGACGGCCGCACTGGCCGAGAGCTTCGGCCTCGACCGTCCGCGAGGCGCCGCCGTCAGCTCGGTGGTGCCGGGCGCCGCGGCCGACAAGGCCGGCGTGAAGCCCGAGGACATCATCCTCAGCGTCAACGGCCGCAAGATCGAGCAGTCCTCTGAATTGCCCGCGCTGATCGCCGGCATCAGACCCGGCACCGCAGCCGAGCTCGAGGTCTGGCGCGGCCAGAGCATCAAGCGCATCTCCGTGATCGTCGATGAGCTCAAGGACAAGGCCAGCGTGACGCGCACCGGCGGCAGCGGCAAGGAGAGCGACAAGCTCGAGGCGCTCGGCCTGAGCGTGCGCGAACTGACCGCCGCGGAGAAAACGCAGCTCCACACCACCGGCAGCGTCGTCATCACCGACACCGACGGACCGTCCGCCGAGGCGGGCCTGCGTTCCGGCGAAGTCATCCTGGGCGCCAATCGCACCCGCGTGGGCTCAACAGCGGAACTGCGCGATGCGGTCCGCAAGGCGGGCCACTCGATCGCCCTGCTGGTGCAGAGCTTCGATCCCTCGCAGGGTGCGACCCAGCAGCGCATCGTCACCGTGCAGCTCGACTAGCCATCGACGCCCGGGCACCCCGGGCAGCGCAGCTCAATCATGCACAGCGGCCGGTCCCCGGGCGGGCGGGCCGCTCGTGTATCCTAAGGGCCTGTTCACCCTCCGGGAATCGCTGCGTTGCTGCCCCCAAAGCCGCCAGGCAAGGCGCGAGGAGAGAAGTTTGGCCCTTCCAAATGAACGACGAGCAACGCCGCCTGCCGGCTTTCGGGGCGCAACCCGAAGGGACGGGGCCCGCATCGTCCCGGACGGTGTTGCGCCTCGCTCATGTGCAATGAGCACACATCGCTCGGCGCGCCTGGTCCGGAACGATGCGGCCCGCCGTCGCAGTGATTCCCGGAAGGTAAACAGGCCCTAGTATGCTCGAACGCTATGAACCGGCCGCCGTCGAGCGCGCCGCCCAGGACTATTGGAATTCACACGGCACCTTCGCGGCCCGCGAGACCGCGGGGCGCGGCAAGTACTACTGCCTGTCGATGTTCCCCTATCCGTCGGGCCGCCTGCACATGGGTCACGTGCGCAACTACACGATCGGCGATGTGCTGGCGCGGTTCATGCGCATGCAGGGACTGAACGTGCTGCAGCCGATGGGCTGGGATGCCTTCGGACTGCCGGCCGAGAACGCGGCGATCGCCAACGGCGTGCCGCCGGCGCGCTGGACGCGGGAGAACATCGCGTACATGAAGCAGCAGCTGCGCGCGCTCGGCTTCGGACTCGACTGGAGCCGCGAGCTCGCCACCTGCGATCCGGATTACTACCGCTGGAATCAATGGCTGTTCCTGCGCATGCGCGAGCGCGGCATCGCCTACAAAAAAACCGGCGTGGTCAACTGGGATCCGGTCGACCAGACGGTGCTCGCCAACGAGCAGGTCATTGATGGCCGCGGCTGGCGCACCGGCGCGTTGGTCGAGAAGCGCGAAATCCCGATGTACTACCTGCGCAT
>PMNQ01000201.1:0-3523 GCA_003162555.1 Gammaproteobacteria bacterium
TCCCCGTAACTCGCTTTGTTGAACCAAAGCCATGGCTGCCGGGCAAAGAACAAGAACGTGCGCTCAATAGCGGCGCGCCGTGGGGGAAGGCCAAAAAAAACGCCGCGGATTTCGCGGCGTTTTTATTTCCAGCCTTGCGGCCGGAGAAATCAGGCGAAGTAACTTACTTCGACACCGACTTCTTGAACATGCGATCGATCTTCTCGTTGGTCGCGTCGACACCGGACTGGGCAGCCTGAGCAGCAGCCAGCGCCTGGTTCGCCGTGCTCTGCGCAGCGGCAGCGGCCGACGAAGCGGAGGCAGCGTCAGAGCTCGCCTTGGCAGCGGCATTCGCATCCGACTTGTCCGCAACGTGAGCGGCCAGATTTGACTGCAGCGTGCCCACCTGAGTCTTGAGCGCGTCGACTTCGGCCTGCAGCGGCTTGAGGTCCGTGCAACCGGCCAGACCGATAACAGCGGCCGCGGCAGCCAGCTTCACAAAAATTGCCTTATTCATTGATAAAGTCCCCATTGATTTCGTGTGATTTCATGCGTGTCAGTAACAAACCGCGCCACGCCTGCACAACATCGCTGTCGCGGGAGATCTGCGGAGGCGCAACTTGACCAAATCCGGTGACGGATTGCAAGCGTAACAACGCATCTGTCGTCACCGCGCGACAGGTTTTACAGACTCTTAACGCGGCCGCGGTTGTTGTGCGAGGCCCTTGTGCGGAGTCGACACCTGTATATAATTACAGGCATGTCAGACCTCACTCCACGACAGTCCCAGGTGCTTCACCTGATCCGCACGGCGCTGGTTTCCACCGGCATGCCGCCCACCCGCGCCGAGATCGCCGAGCAGCTCGGGTTTCGCTCGCCTAACGCAGCCGAAGAGCATCTGCGGGCCTTGGCGCGCAAAGGCTGTGTCGAGCTGGTGCCGGGCTCATCGCGCGGCATTCGCCTCAAGGATACGCTGCGCGAGCAGCTGGGGCTCCCGCTCATCGGCCGCGTTGCCGCGGGCCGGCCGATCCTGGCCGAAGAGCACATCGTCGATCATTTGAATGTCGACCCGGCGCTGTTCCAGCCGCGGCCGCACTACCTGCTCAAGGTGGTCGGCATGAGCATGAAAGACGCCGGCATCCTCGATGGTGACCTGGTTGCCGTGCATCGCACCAGCGAGGTGCGCAACCGACAGATCATCGTCGCGCGGCTCGAAAACGAGGTCACGGTGAAGCGCTACAAGCAGCAGGGCTCGGTGGTGTGGCTGATGCCCGAGAATGCCGACTTCGAACCGATCCGCGTCGACTTGCACGAGCAGCCGATGCTGATCGAGGGCGTGGTCGTCGGGGTGTTGAGGCGCGGCAGCCAGTAAAACGGCCGCGCCAGCAGCCTGTTAGTGGCTGGAGCGCGATGATTTCGGCTTGCGGCGCGGTTGGCCGTCGCCGATATCGTAGTCTTCGAAATCGCTGATCAGCTCTGCGGTGTGCTGCTGTTCCATGCGCCGTTCGAGGCGCCGCCAGGCCGGCTCGCCGGCCTTGGCCGCGCGCCGCTTGGCGATTTCCATGTCTTTCATGACGCGATCGACGTCGAGACCGTCGTCGCCGACGCTCTCTTCGCCGTCATCTTCGTCGTCAAATTCTTCTGATTCCGCGTTTGCGCCCA
The DNA here is from genome assembly GCA_003162555.1 of Gammaproteobacteria bacterium. Taxonomy (GTDB): domain Bacteria; phylum Pseudomonadota; class Gammaproteobacteria; order Steroidobacterales; family Steroidobacteraceae; genus FEN-1191. Next base: position 1,642 of record PMNQ01000201.1, read on the forward strand.
TGGCACCCGATCTCAGCAGAAGGTGCAAGCCTTACGTCGCGGAAAATAAATCCAACCGGGCGCCGATGCAATGGCGGTGGTTCACATTTCTGTCAATGAATGAGCGTATTCATCTCGAATATGGGCAGCAGCATGGCAAATACGATGGCCATGACGAACAGGCCCATGAATACGATCAGCAACGGGCCCAGCAGCCCCGTCAGGGCGGTCACCAGGCCCTCGAGCTCCCGCTCCTGGTTGAGCGCAGCGCGCTCGAGCATGTTTTCCAGCGTACCGCTGGACTCGCCGCTCGAGATCAGATGGATAGTCATGGGCGGGAACAGCCGGCTCTGCGCCAGTGAGCGGCCGATAGGCGCTCCCTCGCGCACCCGCGCGGTGGCCTCGGTGACGGCGTCGCGCATCGGCAGATTGTTGACCACCTCGCCCGAGATGCGCATCGCGTCGAGCACCGGCACCGCGCTGGCGGTCAGGATGCTGAGCGTGCGTGTAAAGCGNNACGCGGCGCTTGTGCGCAGGGTCGCGCTGCCAGCGGCTGAACAGCACCGCGCCGAGCGCAACCGCCACCAGGAACCAGATGCCGTAGTGGCGGATCAGGTCACTGACGAACACCAGCGCGCGCGTCATGAGCGGGAGCTTCGCGTGGCTGTTCTCGAATACCTGCACGACCTTGGGCACGACGTAGGCCAGCAGCACCGACACGATCATGAAACTGAGGACCGTCAGCACGATCGGGTAGAGCATGGCGCCCAGCACCTTCTGGCGCAGCACTTCGACGCTCTCGGTGTAGTCGGCGAGCCGCTCGAGCACCGTATCAAGGTGCCCGGATTGTTCGCCGGCCGCGACCGTGGCGCGGTAGATCTCGGGAAACACGCGAGGAAAATCGGCCAGCCCGGCGGCGAGCGTGTGGCCTTCCATGACGCGGGCGCGCACGCCGAGCAGGATGCTCTGCACGCGCGGGCGTTCCGTCTGTTGCGAGACCGCGAGCAGCGCTTCTTCGAGCGGGATTCCGGCGCGCACCAGGGTTGCGAGCTGGCGCGTCAGCAGCGAGAGATCGGCGGTCGAGACGCGCCGGCGCAGCGCGAAGCCCTGGCCGGTGCGCTGCGTGCGCGATTCCTGCGCCGAGACCTCGGCGACTGTAACCGGCAGCAATGAGCGTTCGCGCAGCAGCGTGCGCACGTGGCGCGCGGTGTCGCCCTCGAGCACGCCCTGATGTGAGCGGCCGGAGGTGTCGAGCGCTGTGTATTCGAAGGCACCCATGCGTGCGGCGTTACGTCAGGCCCTAAGGTCCTAGTCCTCGCGCGTGACGCGCAGGACTTCCTCGATCGTGGTGATGCCGCGCATCGCCCGGGCCAGCCCGTCGTCGCGGATCGATGGCGTCTGCGAACGAGCGCGGCGCTCAAGTTTCTGTTCGCTCGCGCCGTCATGGATCATGGTGCGCATCGGGTCATCGACGACGATCAGTTCGTAGATACCCGTGCGGCCGCGATAGCCGTTGGCTCCGGGCCCCGGGCGGAACAGCGTTGGTGATTTCTCTTCGGGCTCGAGCCCGAGCAGGCGACGTTCGTAATCGCCGGCCACGAAGCTCTGGCGTGTTTCCGGGTTCAGCACGCGCACCAGGCGCTGCGCCAGCACGCCGATCAGGCTGGANNGCGATCTGCGCGGTTTCCAGGTCGCGGATTTCACCGACCATGACGATGTCCGGGTCCTGGCGCAGGATCGCGCGCAGCCCGCGCGCGAAAGTCATCTCGACCTTGGTGTTGACCTGCGTCTGTCCGATGCCGTCGATGTAGTACTCGATCGGATCCTCGACCGTCATGATGTTGCGCGTGTTGTCGTTGAGCCGTTCGAGTGCGGCGTATAGCGTGGTGGTCTTGCCCGAGCC
>PMNQ01000201.1:3567-3694 GCA_003162555.1 Gammaproteobacteria bacterium
ACCTTGATGCGCGAGACCACCAGCGGCGCCACGGCGCGGCGCGACTGCAGCACTTCGCGCAGCACGCCATCGACACGGAAGCGCACCACCAGGCGATTCTCGAACGGTTCGATGTGGATGTCGGAGG
>PMNQ01000244.1 GCA_003162555.1 Gammaproteobacteria bacterium
ACCGGCGCCGGCGGCTCGATCGGCTCCGAGCTGGCACGCCAGGTCTACGCGCTCAACCCGGCCCGGATCATCCTCGTCGACCGCGCCGAGAGCCCGCTGTACACCATCCAGCGCGAGCTCGAGATCCGCGGGCTGAACTCGCGCGGCCAGGGCGAGGTCATCGCGCACCTGGGCAACGTCGCCAGCCGCCAGGCGATGGCGGACCTGGTCCGCGAGCTGCAGCCGGACGTGATCTTCCACGCCGCCGCCTACAAGCACGTGCCGCTGATGGAGCAGCACCCGGTGCAGGCGCTGCGCAACAACGCGCTCGCCACGCGCACGGTGGCGCGCCTCGCGGCCCGGCACGGCGTCGACCGCTTCGTGCTCGTCTCGACCGACAAGGCGGTCTACCCGAAGACCGCGATGGGCGCCAGCAAGGCGCTCGCCGAGTGGGTCGTGGAGGCGCTCGGGCAGGCCGAAACCGAGACGACGTTCGTCGCGGTGCGCTTCGGCAACGTGCTCGGATCGTCGGGATCGGTCGTGCCGCTGTTCCAGCAGCAGATCCGCAGCGGCGGGCCCATCACCGTGACTCATCCCGATGTCATTCGCTATTTCATGACTATCGAAGAGGCGGCCATGCTGGTGATCCAGGCCGGCTCCATAGCCAGTGGCGGCGACGTGTTCGTGCTGGATATGGGTAAACCCGTGCGCATTGCCGATCTAGCCGCGCGCATGGTGACGCTTGCCGGTCTGTCGGTGCGGGATGCGGAGCATCCCGATGGCGACATCGAAATCGTATTCACCGGGCTGCGGCCGGCCGAAAAGATGTTCGAGGAGTTGTTGATCGGTTCCAATGTATCGGGCACGGAACACCCGCGCATTCTGCGGGCCGTGGAAAAATCGCTCCCATGGACGCGGGTCGAGGAACTACTGCAACAGCTTGCGTCCATCATGCAGACTGTGGATTGTGCCCGAGCCCGGGAGCTCTTGGTCTCGGCAGTGTCGGAATACCAACCGAATGAGCACATTCAGGATCTGGTCTGGATGAAGCGCAATGGCGTAGTCGCGCGACCCATTGACGATCCGAAGGTGACCGACCTGAGCAAAGTCCGGGCGCGATTGCACGACTCCTGATTCGGGCGCCGGTGGCCATGCCGACGATGAGTTGAACCCACGTAGGCCTGAATTCTGGCGAAAACCAGCAGATAGGCGAAGCGCAACAGGTCTGAGTTGGCGCTAGCATTGTCCCTTGCCAATGCGCTCCTATTAATATATATCTAATATATATATATATTGGTCTGGAGCCACGCCTGTGAAAACCGCAAAGCTTTTCAAGAATGGAGACAGCCAGGCTGTGCGCCTGCCAAAGGAGTTTCGATTCGATGGGACCGAAGTGCTGATCCAGCGCGTCGGGGAGGCCGTCGTGCTGCTGCCGCAGGCCAAATCCTGGGAAACTCTGATAGGAAGTTTGCCCAAATTCTCGCCAGATTTCATGAACAAGCGCGACCAGCCGCCTGAGCAAATGAGGGAGGACCTCGATTGAAGTGGATGCTGGATACGGACACCTGCATTGCCATTATCAAGCGCAAGTCCGACCATGTACTGAGCAACCTGCGTCGCAAGAGCGTGGGCCAAATTGGCGTGTCCAGTATTGTGCTGGGCGAGCTGGCCTTTGGCGCCGCACGTAGCGAACGACCGGCGCAGAATGATGCGGCGCTGCAGGAGTTCCTGCTTGCAATCGAAGTGGCTGACTTTGATCGGGCAGCGGCGCTGGAGTACGGGGCAGTGCGCGCCAAGCTCGAGCGCACTGGACGGCCGATCGGATCGCTCGACACATTGATTGCCGGTCACGCCCTGGCGCTCGACGTGATACTCGTCACGCACAATACCCGGGAGTTCGGCCGCGTGGCAGGGCTCCGAGTCGAGGACTGGCTTACGCTCCCGACATGACCAGCACGGCGACCAGCGTGATCCACATCGCGAGCAGGATCAGCCAGCTGACGAAGTAGGCACGCACGCGATAGCGCAGTCGATTCGGGCCAAGATGGATGGCCGCGTGCACGATGCGTGCGACCACATACAGCCACGCCAGCACGACCATCAACAGGCCGGTCACGTGCGTCACCATGGCGGCGAGGCACGCGGCGTAGAACAACGTCGGTGCTTCGAACAGATTGCTGAAATGGCGCGAGTTCTTCACGGTGGTTTCCGGCTCCACCGCGCCCTGGTAGAGACGGAAATAGCTCGCCGATACCTGGCCGGCCTGCACGGCGCTCACGCGGCTGCGGAACAGGCGCACCAGCACGAAGCCTGTCAGCAGCACCATCGCGAACATGGGATAAACGAGGGAGTAGCCTGTGCCTGTCATCCTGGCCTCCTGCAGCAGTTTTACTCAATGTACGAGTATATGTTGGCTGGCTACGATGCAGCAGCAGATCGGTCCACGCCCCGGCAGATACGATTGCACAACGCCAGTTATGCTGGCATTATGAAAGCATGAGTATTCAGATCAACATCCGTGATGTTCCCGAAAGAGTCCGCGACGAGCTGGCCGCGCGTGCGGCCTTGCAGGGTAAGTCGATGCAGGAGTTCTTGCGTGCCGAGCTCGAGCGCTTGGCTGACCGCCCGTCGATTGACGCGTGGCTCCAGCAGGTGCGTGCGAGAAAGCGCGCGACCCAGACGCGCCTTTCCTCCAGGCAGATTCTTGAGAACAGAAGTGCAGATCGGCGTTGAGTACCGTTGTTGACTCATCCGTGCTGGTGGCCGCGCTCGTTGATACCGGCCCGCACGGCGCCTGGGCGGAAACAGTACTGGCGGACGGATCCTTGTGCGCGCCCGAGCTCGCACGTGTTGAAGCGACGAATATATTCCGCCGCCTGGAGAGAGCAAAGCTGATTACGACGCCGGAGGCGAATGCGGCGCGCAACGATCTGATGCAGCTCAATATCGATTTGTTTTCGTTCGAGCCCTTCGCCGACCGAATTTGGGAGCTGCGTCATAACGCGACAAGTTACGACGCGTGGTACATCGCACTTGCCGAAGCATTGAAGCTCCCGCTCGCAACTCTGGACAAAGCGCTTGCGAAATCAAGCGGCGTCAGCTGTGAGTTCCTGACGCCCGGACTCTGAAATCGTGCTGCGCCCCTGACCGTGTTACGCGTGCGATCGATGGCGAGCTGGATTGGTAGATTCTCTAAACCCCAGTGATCAGAAAATCCAGCGCGGCCATGACGATTTGGCGCTGGCTGGCCAGTTCTGCGACCTTCGCGCCGAGTTGACGGGC
>PMNQ01000254.1:0-172 GCA_003162555.1 Gammaproteobacteria bacterium
CGCCGAGATCAACAAGGTCAAGAACGCCCGCTGGAGCCACGTTGGCCTGCTGCCCGATGCGCTGCGCGCGATCGCCGCGGCGGTCAAGGGCGCCGCACGGCAGCGCAGTTACGCGGCCTGGCACGCGCACCTCGACGCGCTGCGGCAGCGCTACGGCATGAACTACCAGCGC
>PMNQ01000254.1:298-17357 GCA_003162555.1 Gammaproteobacteria bacterium
GGCATGGTCAAGCAGTGGCAGAAGCTGTTCTTCAAGGGACGCCTGTCTGGCAGCGACAAATCGCTGCACAAGAAGGATTTCACCAAGGCCGCGCAGGCTGACGGGTTCCACTACGCGCGCCGGCTCGAGCGGCGTGCCGACGTGCCGGCGGTGATCGCCGAATTCCTGGCCTTCAAAGGCCCGGCCTTTCTCGAGGTGATCATCGATCCGGACGCCGGCGTCTATCCGATGGTGGGACCGGGGCAGGGGTACGATGCGATGATCACCGGCGAGTTCATTCCGTCGCGTGATCCGCAGGATGGCGGGGACATCGATCCATCGAGCATGTTCTGACGCGCGCGCGGATTGTCAGAGTCGCGCGCTGTGTGAACTGAGATCGCGAATGTCGTCGGGCGCGCCTCGCTTCGCCGCGGCGACGCTTGCCGTTCGCTGCCGAAACGGCTTGTTGTAAAAGTGTAGACGGAGAGGGCGCACCGCGTTTCGGCGACGCTCGCGGCAAGCCGCCCGACGATACATTCGCGATCTCAGTTCACACAGCACACGCCGCCAAGAATCGGCGTGCGCGTCAGGTCACAGCGTGGCTTCGGTACTTACCAGGAACTGGAGGCGACTGAGATTTTCGCCGTCGAGCGGCGTGGCGATATCGATGTGGATCACGTTGCCGAGCGAGGAGCGATCGTTGCCGAGGCGCAGGCCGATGCCCACGTCGCGCAGCCAGCCGAGCTGCGGCACGCCGATGGGATTATTGCCGTAGGTGCGGCCGGCGTCGAAGAACGCGGCGCCGCCGACATTGAACAGGCGCAGGATCGACCAGTCGGTGTAGACGCGTTCCTCGATTTTCAGTTGCGCGCGGGATTCGCCCAGCTGGTAGCGCAGCGGATAGCCGCGCAGGCCGTTGTCGCCGCCGAGCGAGTAATAGTGATCGAGATCGAGCGCGTGGCCGACGTCGCCGCTGATGCGCACGTGCGTCAGCGTGTGGCGCGAGGTGCGCCAGTACCAGGCAAGATCAGCGCTGCTGCGCACGTCGGTGGCGCCGGGCTGCTCGTCGCGGCCGCTGATCGCGGCCGCCGCGTACAACTGCTGGCGTTCGCTGAGCTTCGCGCCATAGGAAGCACTCAGCAGGTAGATCCACGCGCGACGGTCGGCGCCGAAGGCGGGCGTGGCCAGTCCGAACTGGAGCGAGGCGGCCAATCCGAACTCGAGATCCTCGGTGCGCGCGATCAGATCCTGATTGCGCGTGGTGGTGAATTGATCGGTCAGCCAATCAATGCGCACGTAGGGATACTCGAGATCGCGATCGGCGGGTATCGGTGCCAGCGTGACGGGCACCGGTGGCACACCGGTGTACAGCGGCGCAAAAGCATCGCGCTCGGTGCGCCAGCCGGCGCTAAGCCGCAGCACATGTCCGGCGTGCAGCCCGTGCGACCAGCCTGCGTAGCCGTCGAAAAGGCGCGCGGCATGCTGGTAGCGGTCGTACTCGCTGCCGAGCCGGTAGCGCGTGTCCTCGCCGGTCGCGTCCGCGAGCGTCAGGCCGCCGCCGTGATGCACGTCCAGCGCATAGAAGGGCCGATAGAGTTGCACGCGCCAGTCGCGGCCGTCGCTGTTGTTCGCCAGGCGGAACGAGTCCGTCCAGCGGCCACCGAACACCGCCGGGTCGCGCCATTCGAAATAGGTCGAATTGCGGTCGACGCCCTGGCTGGCGCCGGCAATCAGCGTCTTGCCAAAGCCGAGCAGATTGTGATCCTGGAATTCCAGCGAGCTGTCATTCTTGCCGCCGCTCCGCCCGTAGCTTGGCCCGAGCTGCAGCGTCCACACATCGTGCGTGTCGACCAGGATGTCGACCAGGCCGTCGTGCCATGCGACCGGACGGATGTGCGGCTCGCGCAGGAAACTTAAGCGCCGCAGATTCCTTTCGGTCTCTTCCAGCAGGCGATGCTGATAGCGGTCGCCGCTCGCGAACAACAATTGCGAGCGGATCACGCCAGCGCGCGTATTGACGTGCCAGCGGTTGGCGAGACGGTAAAGGCGCTTGTTTTCGTGCGGGTCAGTGAGGTCGAAGATCTCTTCGCTGCGGATCGTAATCGTGCCGATGCGGGCACCTGCAGCCTCGAGCGCGGCGTCTGCCGGCAGCGTGGCGCCGACGCACATGGCGCTGGCGCTGATGACCAGCAGCGACAGTGTCCACAGCAGATTCCTCATCGCGTTCATGTGAGCATTGCCCGCCGTGCAGCGTCAACGGAAAATTGCCACGATCGCGACTGCGGCCACGCGCTGTCGACAAAATGACAACGGCACGCCGTCATGGCCTATCATTTGACATAGCGGCGGCTGCAGGCGGAACGACTCGCGTCATGAAACCAGACAAGAATATCTTCTGCTTCGAACATCTCTCGCAGCCGGTCGCACCACTGCAGCACTACCTGCGCCGTCAATTGCGCAGCCTGGGCGTTGGACTCGTGTTCATCGCTGTCGGGCTTTACATCGGCATGCTCGGCTATCACTACCTCGTCGCCCTGAGCTGGGTCGATGCCTACGAGAATGCGGCGATGATCCTCTCGGGCATGGGGCCGGTGGCGACGCCGTCGACCAACGCCGGCAAGATCTTTGCCGGCAGCTATGCGCTGTTCTCCGGCATCGCGGTGCTGGCGATCGCCGGCGTCATTGCCGCTCCACTCGTGCATCGGTTCCTGCACCGCCTGCACGCCGATCCGGGTGATCGAAAGTGAGGCCGCCCGCGCGGCTGCGCCGCACCTACTTCGATTGCCGTTACGGACAACTGCACGTGTACCAGGCCATTCCGCCGGGCGGCGGATTCGATGAGGCGACGGCCTTGCTGTGCATTCCAGGCAGCGGCGGCGAAGGGCACTTCTTCCAGGCGCTGCTGGGGCCGCTCGGCGCCGATCGTTCCATCTACGCGCCGGACCTGCCTGGCTGTGGCATGTCGGACGCTCCGCCCGCGCCGTTTGGCGCTGAACAACACGCGCTCGCACTGCTCGACCTGCTCGACTCGCTCCGGCAGCGGCGCGTCGATGTGCTGGCGCACGCCGCGGGAATCGAAATCGCCGCCGTGCTGGCCGCTGCGCGGCCCGGTGCGCTGGTGCGTCACGTGGTGTGCTCCGCGGCCGCGCCGCGGGCGGTGGAGGCATTGCGGCAGCTGGTCCCGGGCTGCCATGAACTGCCGCTGGCTGGCGCCTCCGACCGGGCACTTTCGGCGGACCTGGTTCAATCTCAGTTCAATGATTTAATTGGGATTTTTGGCTCCGCCAAACCGGCCTGAGTGCGTAGTCCGCAGTTTGAGGGGCTGCCGGCTCAGCCCCCCAAAGCTTCGCGTAGACTTATCCGGCACCATGAGCAAGCACAAGCGATCACTGAATTCACCGCCGGATCCGGACGATACCGCCGAAATGCCGGGACTTCCGCCGGCGGATGCGGGCACCGATACCTGGGCGGTCCCGCACATTGGGGGCTCCGCGTCGCACGACGAGATGGTGCGTGCGCATACGGAGGAAGTCGACGGCCTGCGCGCCAGCCTCGCGACGGCGACGGCCAGCCTCGAAACCGCGACCGCCAGCCTGGCCGCGGCCACGACCAGCCGCGTCCAGCTCGAGTCCGAGCTCGCCGCGGCCACTACCGGCCGCGTCCAGCTGGAGTCCGAGCTCGCCGCTGCGACAGCGAACGCGCAGCAACTCGAGCAGCGGATAACCGAACAGAGCGAAGAGCTGCGCGTCAACAACACGCAGCGCGAAGACCTGGCCTCGCAACTACAAAAGGCGCGCGAAGACCTGGCCTCGCAATTACAAATGGCGCGCGACGAACTGGTTGCGCTGACGCGGCAGCGCGATCAGCAGGACGGGCAGCGCTCTGATCAGGCACGGCGTGAATCCGGCGCCCAGGCCGCCGCGTTGGCGCAGAGCCAGGCGGCGTTGGCGCATAGCCAGGCCGAGCTGGCGGAACTGCGGCGGCGTGCAGCCAGGCACCAGGAAGTGCTGCAGCACACCGAGGGGCGGCGCCACGTATTCGAATCGATGTTGCGTGGACATGAGGAGACGGTCGCTGATCTGGCCGCGCAACTGGAAGCGCAGCGCGCCGATCAGCGCGCGCTCGAATCGCGCGTGGCCGAGCAGGACCAGCGCAACCAGACCCAGGCGCAGCAATTGCTCAGCGACGGGGCGGTGGCACTGACCCGCGCACGTGAAATGGAAGCCGATCTGCAGCAGGTTCGCCAGGAACTCACGACTGCGCAGAGCGCCGCGCTGGTTGCGCAGCGGCGCGTGGCGCAGCTCGAGACGGATTTGGCCGACAGCTCCGCCGCGGCGAGCACGCTGCGCGAGCAGCTGCAGGTCGCGGAGACAGCCGGCGAATCCCTGCGCGGCGACCTGGCCGCTGCCGAGGACCTGATCCGCAGTCGCGAGGCCGAACTGCAGCAGCACGCGGTGCGCATCGCGCGCCTCGAAAGCCAGGAGGCGGCGGCCGCGGCGCACGAGCGCATCCTGGTATGCACCGAGGGCAACGAAGGCATCGTGTATGTACTGGGGCGGCGCACGACCGTCGGCCGTACGCCCGACAACGACATGTGCATCGATGCCGATTTCATCAGCCGCCATCATGCGGTGGTGCTGGACACCGCGACGGGCACCGTCGTCGAGGATCTGGAAAGCACCAACGGCGTGTTCGTGAACAGCGCGCGCGTGACCCGCGGCCAGCTCAAGCCCGGGGACCTCGTGACATTCGGCAAGACGACCTTCCGCTTCCTGCTCAAGTAGGTCCACCGCGGCCCGCTGATGGCTTAAGCTTCGCCTAATGAGCGACGACTACCTGCAGCGAATCCTGACCGCCCGCGTGTACGACGTGGCGATCGAATCGCCGCTCGACCATGCGCCGCGGCTGTCGCGCCGGCTGGGTCACGAGCTGTGGCTCAAGCGCGAAGACCTGCAGCCGGTGTTCTCGTTCAAGCTGCGCGGGGCCTATAACAAGATCGCGCTGCTCGGCACGGCCACCGCGGCCCGCGGCGTGATCACCGCCTCCGCCGGCAATCATGCCCAGGGCGTGGCGCTCGCGGCGCGCAAGCGCCAGGTGCGCGCCGTCATCGTCATGCCGCGCACCACGCCCGACATCAAGGTGCGCGCAGTGGCCGACCTGGGCGGCGAAGTGGTGCTGCACGGCGATATTTTCGACACCGCTTTCGAGCATGCGCTGGAGCTGGCGCGTGAACAGAACCTGGTGTTCGTGCATCCATTCGATGATCCCGATGTGATCGCCGGCCAGGGCACGATCGGCGTGGAGGTCATCCGCCAGACCGGCGGCGAGATCGACGCGATCTTCGTGCCGGTTGGCGGCGGCGGCCTGATCGCGGGCATCGCGGCTTACGTCAAGCAGCTGCATCCGCGCATGCGCATCATCGGCGTCGAGCCGGAAGATTCCGCGGCGATGTACGAATCGCTGCGCGCTGGCAAGCGCGTCACGCTCGACAAGGTCGGGTTGTTTGCCGACGGCGTCGCGGTGCGCCGCGTCGGTGAGGAGACCTTCGCGCTGGCGCGGCGTTTCGTCGACGAAATCGTATTGGTCAACACCGATGAAATCTGCGCGGCGATCCAGGATGTGTTCGAAGACACGCGCGCGACACTCGAACCGGCCGGCGCTCTCGCGGTTGCGGGCGTCAAGCGCTATGTCGCGCGCGGCGCGCCGGCAGGCCAGCGCTACGTGGCGATCAGCAGCGGCGCCAACCTGAATTTCGACCGCCTGCGTTACATTGCCGAACGCGCCGACCTCGGCGCCGGCCGCGAGGCCTTGCTGGCGGTCGAGGTGCCCGAGCAGCCCGGCAGCTTTCTCAAGTTCTGCGGCGCACTCGGCCAGCACAGTGTCACCGAGTTCAACTATCGCTACCAGGGCTCGGAGCGTGCGCAGCTGTTCGTGGGTTTCGGACTGCGCGAGGGCCAGGAGAACTGCGCCGCGGTCGCTGCCCGGCTGCGCGCCGCGGGCTATGGCGTGGTCGACATGAGCGCCAACGAGATGGCCAAGCTGCACGTGCGCTTCATGATCGGTGGCCGGGGCAGCGGCATGACGGACGAAATGCTGTTCCGTTTCGAGTTCCCGGAGCGGCCGGGCGCGCTGCTCGAATTCCTGCAGGCGATCGGCAGCACCTGGAATATTTCGCTGTTCCATTATCGCAATCACGGTTCCGACAGCGGGCGGGTGCTGGCCGGCATTCAGGTGCCGCGCGCCGATCGCGAGCTGTTTCTCGGGCATCTGCACGAGCTCGGCTATCCCTACATCGACGAGACCGCGAATCCCGCCTACCGCACGTTCCTCGCCGGTTGAACGCGATGAATGCGGGCGGGCCTGCCGAGGACTACCTGCCGCGCCGGCCGGCGCGCCTCCGCGAACTCGATGGCCGCGAAGGCCGCATCGCGCTGACGCATTGGGGCCCGCAGGATCCCTCACCCATCCTGCTGTTGCATGGCTGGATGGATTGCGGCGCCGGCTGGCAACTGCTGGTGGATCAGCTGCCGGATGACTGGCCGCTGGTGGCCATCGACTGGCCCGGCTACGGCCGCAGCGCGCGGCGCGCTGAACGCTATTGGTTCGCGGATCACGTTGCCGAGCTCGACTGGCTGGTGAGCGTGCTTTCGCCAGATCGCCCGGCCCGGCTCATCGGTCACAGCATGGGTGGCACGATCGCGTCCATCTACGCCGGCGTGCGTCCGGCGCGCGTTGCGTGGCTCGCGAACCTCGAGGGCTTCGGCATGCCCGAGCTCCCGCACGCGCAGTTTCCCGGCCAAGTCGAATCCTGGCTCGATGCGCTGAAGGCGCCGCCCAGCGCGCGCCGCTACCCGGAACTGGAGGCACTGGCGCTGGCACTGCAGCGCGCCAATCCGCGTTTGCCGCTGGCGCACGCGCGCTATCTGGCGCGCGCCTGGACGCGCGCCGTGGACGGCGGTTTTGAAATCCTCGCCGACCCGCGCCAGCAGTTGCCGACGCCGATCCGTTATGCGCGCGCTGACCTGGAAGCCTGCTGGGCGCGCCTGCGTGCGCCGCTGTTGCTGCTGTACGGCGCGGAATCCGACTACATGCAGCGCGCGATCGGCGTCGATGCGCTGAACCGCCTGCGTGCATTGATGCCATCGATGCGTGCCGCCAGCATCAGCGGTGCGGGACACCTGTTGCCGCACGAACAGCCCGCACAGGTTGCACAGGCGTTGGTGGAGTTCGTGGCGGCACTTGCATAAGTACTGTATATCCGTACAGTAGCGCCATGGAGCGCGTACTGAAGGGCCGGGGCGCCACGATCAATCCCGCCGGGCGTTTTGCCCGCGTGCAGCCACAGTCGGTTGACGACGGCTGGTATCAGGAAGCCACGCCCGATTCCATCGCGACCGAAGTGCGCCCCGAAGCGGCGCGCACCGTCATCTCGCGCAACGATTCGCCCGATATCCCGTTCTCGCAGTCGATCAATCCGTACCGCGGCTGCGAGCACGGCTGCATTTACTGCTACGCGCGCCCGAGCCACGCCTACGTCGACCTGTCGCCCGGCATCGATTTCGAGACCCGCCTGTTCTACAAGGCCGATGCGGCGCGGCTGCTGCGGGCCGAGCTCTCGCGTCCCGGGTATCGTCCGCAACCGATCATGCTGGGCGCCAACACCGATCCCTACCAGCCGGTGGAAAAGCGCCTGCGTGTGACGCGCGAAGTGCTCGAGGTGCTGTGGCAGGCGCGTCATCCGGTGAGCATCGTCACCAAGGGCGCGCTGGTGCTGCGCGACCTCGATCTGCTGCAGGAATTCGCCGCAAAGAATCTGGTGCGCGTCACCGTCAGCCTGACGACGCTCGATCCGGAGCTCAAGCGCACGCTGGAACCCCGCACTGCTTCACCGCAGGCGCGACTGCGCGTGATCGCGGCGCTGGCAGCGGCCCGCGTGCCGGTCGGCGTGCTGACGGCGCCGATGATTCCGGCGGTCAACGATGCCGAGCTCGAAGCATTGCTAGAAGCAGCCGCAGCCGCTGGCGCCACGCGCGCCGGCTACGTGCTGCTGCGGCTGCCGTATGAAGTCAAAGACCTGTTTCGCGCCTGGCTCGAGCAGCATCTGCCGCTGCGCGCAGCGCACGTCATGTCGCTGGTGCAGCAGGCGCGTGGTGGGCGTGACAACGATCCGCGCTTCGGCCATCGCATGCGCGGCGCCGGGCCCTGGGCCGCGATGCTGCGCGCGCGTTTCGAGCTGGCGCGCAAACGCCTGGGGCTCAGCGGCGAGCGCGAGCCGGATCTCGACCTGTCGCAGTTCTGCGCGCCGCGCAGCAATCCGCAGCTGGAGTTGATGCTGTAGATTCCCGCCGCACGGGTTAAGCTCCACACCATGCAGACTGAATCCGGACCGGTGGCATTGGTGGCGGGCGCGAGTGGCATGGTTGGCACCGAACTGGTGCGCGTGCTTGCCGCCAGCGGCGACTATCGCCGCGTCATCGCGCTGAGCCGCCGACCGCTGTCGATCGAGGCGCCGAACCTCGCCAACCGCATCCTCAGGTTCGAGAATCTCGAAAACGACCTGCGCGGCCTTGTTTGCTCTGATGCCTACTGCTGCCTGGGCACTACCTTGCGCCAGGCGGGCACGCAGCAGGCGTTCAGGGCCGTCGACCACGATCTGATCTTGCGCTTCGCCCGCTTCGCGCAGGCAGCAGGCGCCAAAACCATGGTGGTGATCTCGGCCGCCGGCGCCAACGCCGGGTCCCGCAATTTCTACTTGCGCGTGAAAGGCGAGACAGAGCTGGCGCTGGAGGCACTGCATTTTCGTTCGCTCCATCTGATGCAGCCCGCGCTGATACTGGGGTCGCGCAAGCAGTGGCGCATCACCGAAATGGTCGGCCGCGTCGTCATGCCGCTCGTCAATCCGCTGCTGCTCGGTCGCTATGAGCGCTGGCGGGCGATTCCGGCGCGCACGCTCGCCGCGGCGATGCGCACCGCGGGCCGGTCCGGACGCCTCGGCGTACATCGCCACACCTGGCGGGCGCTGCGAACGCTGGCGCAGCCCGTGACGGCGGCCAAGCCGCGACTGTGACGCGCTTCGCAATCAGCACGACATAACTGATGCAATCGTGATCTGGCGCGCATTGGCGGGCGCCGGTCTATCGTTAAATGGGCTCAAGTATTTCAGCCCGCCGCCAATACATGCCGATCCCCAGCGGTATATTTTCCCTTTCAATGAGCAGGCGCCTAGGGTTGGCGATGGCGCTGCTGTCGGCGGCGTTGCTGTTGGCAGTTTCGCTCGGCACAGCGCACGCGCTGCGCGTCGCGGACGAGCGTGCGGCGATGAACACCGTGGCTTCACAGGCGCGCAGTTACGCGCGCGAACTGCGCACCCGCCTGACTGCGAGCGAGCTGGTCGTGCAGACGCTGACCAGCGACGATGCCGGATCCGGTGGCGCCGAGCTGCGTGCGCACATTCTCCGTTCCGATATTTTTCGCGGCGTGGTGATCGCGGGTCCCGGCAAGGGCCCGCTACCGCTGAATGCTGCCGACCAGCTGGCTTTGAGCGCGGGGCAGACGCTGCTGCGCGCGCGCCGTGCCGGGGGCACGGCCCTGTATCTGCTGCATGCCGTGCGCTCCGCGGGCAGTACCGCAACCGCGTATTTCGAATTGGATTCGGACTGGCTCTGGCAGGGCCACGAGGACGCCGCGCCGACGGCCGGTGTGTATGCAGTGCTGGACGGCAACGGTGCGTCACTGCGCGCCAGCGACGAATTGCCGGCGGATCTGCTGGCGATGTTCGCACGCGAGCGCGCGCCTGCAGCCGAGTCGCAGTCCGATGCGGCACTGCGCTCGTGGAGCGTGGGGCGGCGGGAATGGCGCGGCGCGGTCATGACCGTGCTGCCGGAAGAGGCGCATCTGTCGGCTGGCCGCTGGGCCGTGATCGCGAGCGTGCCGCTGGCTTCGGCCTGGGATTACTGGGCACAGGCGGCCGGCATGCTGCCCGTGCCGATGCTGCTGGCAGCGTTCCTGATCCTGGCCTCGTGCGCGGTGTTGCGCGCGCACTGGGAACCGGTGCTGCATGGGCTGCGCGCCGCAATCGGCGAATTGGCGGCCGGTCGCTACCAGCGTGTGCCGACGGGCGAGGCGCGTGATTCGCCGCGCGATACCGCGGTCGCGTTCAACCGCACGATCGGCGTGCTCGAAGAGAAAATGCGCGCGCTCGCCAGCCTCAACGAAATCGATCGCATGCTGCTGGAATCGGCTGAACTCGAGTCCTGCCTGGATCCGCTGCTCGATCGCATCTGCAAGATCACCGGTTGCGACGCCGCGATGCTGGCCCTGCTCGACCCGGACGCCACGGATTACGGCCGCGCCTACCTGACCGCCGCCGGACAGCACGCTCCGGTGAGCCGCATCAGCCTCGATCCGTTGCTGCTGTCGCAATTGTGCCAGGAGCATTCGGGCCTGACGGTCGGGCGCTTCGAAGCCGGCCGCCACAGCGTGCTGGAGCCGCTGCGCGCGCAGGGCGCGGAATTTTTCTGGCTCTGGCCGGTGATCTCGCAGGACAAGCTGGTGGCCGTGCTGGCCGTCGGTTATCGCGACGTGCCGCAGGTCGCGGCCGAAGTGGCCGGCTACGGCACCGAATGTGCCGCGCGCATCGGCGTCGCCTTGTCCAACAGCGCGCGCGGCGAACAGCTTTATCGCCAGGCGCACTTCGATCCGCTGACCGCACTGCCGAATCGCCTGTTGTTCCGCGACCGGCTGTCGCAGGAACTGGCCAGCGCCGCGGCCGGTCGCCAGCGCGGCGCGCTGTTGTACGTCGATCTCGACCATTTCAAGAAGATCAACGACACCGTCGGCCACAGCGCCGGCGACCAGATGCTGCAGATCGTTGCGCAACGCCTGCGCGCCTGCGTCAAGGAAGGCGACACCGTGGCGCGGCTCGGCGGCGACGAATTCACGATCATCCTGCGCAGCGTCGGCACGGCCGAGAGCGCGCAGCAGGTTGCCACGCGCGTGATCGAGGTGCTGCAGGAAGCGGTGAACATCGGTGGGCGTGATCATCACGCCGGCGCCAGCATCGGCATCACGATGTTCCCGGATGATGGCACCGCGCTCGATGAACTGATGCGCAATGCGGACCTGGCGATGTACCGCGCCAAGGCGGACGGCCGCGCCCGCGCCGTGTTCTACACGCGCGCCATGCAGCGCATGCCGGCGCTGGCGGCCGAGAGCGGCCTGTACAACGCGCTGCAGCGGCGCGAATTCTCGCTCTACTACCAGCCGCAGTACTCGCTGGCCGACGGCAAGCTGGCCGGACTCGAGGCGCTGCTGCGCTGGCAGCCGCCGCGCGAGGCCATGCGCTATCCCGGCCAGTTCGTACCCGCCGCCGAGCAGAGCGGCCTGATCGTCGACATCGGCGCCTGGGTGCTGGACGCCGCCTGCACCCAGATGGCGGCATGGACCGAGGCCGGCATCGCGCCGCCGCGCCTGGCGCTCAATGTGTCGGTGCATCAGCTGCGCCAGACCGATTTTCCGAAGCTGGTGCGGCGCGCGCTCGAGCGCGCCGGCGTGTCTCCCGACAAGCTGGAATTCGAAGTCACCGAATCGGTGTTCGCCGACGAAGAGGCGCTCGCGACTCTCCACCGTCTGGCTGCGCTCGGCGTGCACCTGTCGCTGGACGACTTCGGCACTGGCTATTCCTCGCTCGGCTACCTGCGCGCCCATCCCGTGCAGGCCATCAAGATCGACCGCTCGTTCATCGAGGAGGTGGCGCACAACGTCACCGCCGCGACGCTCGCCGAGACCATGATCACGATGGCGCACGCGCTCGGCAAGCACGTGGTGGCCGAGGGTGTCGAGACGATGGAACAGCTTGAATTCCTGCGCGCGCGCCACTGCGACTATGCGCAGGGTTTTTATTTCGCGCGGCCCGCCGCGGCCGCCGACATCACGGCCTTGCTGGAGGGCCGCAACGCCACCGTTATAACCAGGCTGCGCGCGGCCGGTTGACTTAAGCGGATTTTACAGAACTGTGACCGGCCTCTCCGGATTGCAGCAGATGTGAACTGGCTCTCTTACCTCGCGCTTGACCCGCAGCGTCACCGTGCCACACTGCGTCACGTTCTGTATCCGGCATACCTGTCGCAAGGCAGGGACGCAAAGCCTCCGGTCCCAAGCGAAATAGCGCTTTGGATAGCGGGGTTGCCACCCAGGCCTGCAAGGTTCCGGCGTGACATCCCCGCAAGACCGGTTGCCGACGCAGAGATTTTGGCGACGCAACGGGGATCGATGCATGCAGCAGGCCAGCGGTTCAATTGCCAACTACACGGCCAGTCCCGGCAATTTCCTGCCGCCTGTTTCCGCCGGTCCCCGCTTTGTCGTCAATCTTTGCGCCTCCACGACTCCGGTCGGCCTGGTGCAACCGACGCATGCCGGCCTGAAGCGATTCACGTTCTTCGTCTCCCGCCGGCTCGAAGAAGGGCGCGAGCGATTCCGCCTGCACATGGGTTATTTCGACACGCAGGAAGAGGCGGAGAAAATCCTCGACCTGGTGCGCGATGTGTATCCGGCCGCCTGGGCGGGCGTGGCGCCTGGCATAAAGTTGCGCGCGCGCGCTGCGGCTTCCGGGACCGCGCCTGAGGCTGAGCGCGCGCCTTCGCCTGCGCCCGTCGTGGCACAGGTGACGGAGCCTGTGCAGACACCATCCGTGCCGACGATATCCGCGCCGGCGACAGCAGCTGCGCAGGAACCGCCAGTGCCCGCCGTGTCCACGGCGACCGTCAGGCTGGAGCTCGTACCCGATCAGCCGCGCGCCATTCCCGCGCCAATTCCAGAACTCGAAACTGCGACCGCTGCTGCTAAAACGAGCGGTGTCCGTGCAGACCGCGCCACGGCTGATGGCGCCGCGCGATCGCTGAGTGACCTGCGCGCCACGATTGATGCGCTCGATGAGGTGTCCGCCGATGCGACGGTCGAGCACGCGGCCGCAGCGTCACCTGCGGTGACGCCCGAGGCGACCCTCGAGGGCGCGGCCGTGCTGCGTGTGCTCGAGTCGGCGCGCCCCGCGCCGGCCGCGAAGGCGAGGCCAGTGCTTGCGCAGCCGAAATCGCAACCGCATGCGCTGCCGCACAGGCAGCCGCACACTCAGACGCACGTGCAACGGCAGGCGGCGACTTTTGCGCCGGCGCCGACGGCACCGCGCGCCGAGCCCGCCCTGTTCGCCGTGCAGCTGCTCTGGTCGGTGCAGCCGATCAACGTGAGCCAGATTCCGCAGCTGGCGATTTTCAGCGCCTACACGCTCTACGGCGCGGAAGGCAACCGCGACGGCCGCCGCTGGTACGGATTGCGGCTGGGCTTCTTCACGGATGCGGTTTCCGCCAAACAGGTGGCGCAGTACGTGCGCTCCGAATTCAACTCGGTTTCTGTCGTGCCGGTCAGCGTCCGTGAACGTGAGCGCGCCAGCTCGGCGACGTCCAAGCCACTGCCGTCGCTGTCCGCAGCCAAGCGCACCGGACCGGAGCTCAACTTCATCGAGGACGTGCACACCGATACGGCCACCAGCGGCAGCCGCCCGGCGCTGCAGCTGCCGGAAGAGGCCAAGGGCGCGAAGTCGGATCTGACGCCGTCAGTGCGCGCCGCGATGGCTGCGGTCGGCATATCGAATCGCGCCACGGGCGGCAAGCGCGCCAAGCTGCGCGTTGGACAGGGCATGAAACCCGTGAGCAAGCGGCCCTCGCCCAAGCGCGCGCTGTCGCTCGAAGAAACGCTGGAGATTCTTGGCGCCGGTGAACTGCAGGTGGACAACGGCCGCGGCGAGTTGATGAACGACGCTTCGCGCCGCGAGCGCAAGCGCATTCCGACCACGCCCAGTGGTTCGCGTTTTGGCCGCCTGATCAACCGGCTCGCGGAGCGGCTCGGCAATAGCTAGAGCGCGCGTCTGCGCCTAGCGCTTGCCGAACAGCCGCTCGAGCTCGCTGCGAGCACTGTCGACGGCGGCCGTATCCGGCGGCAGGAAGGCTTTGGGCCGGGGCCGGAAAAAATCACAGAAATTGGCGTGCTGCTTGTCGCTGACCTCCTCCGCAGTGGGTTCGCGGCAATGCTTGGCGACCGCGGTGTCGTACTCGACGCACATCCTGCACACATGCAGCTCGGCACGGCAGCGCGCGCATTCATCGCGCCGCGACAGCGGCAGCGTCAGCGCGGCGAGATCCGCGCCGCATTTCCAGCAGACCAGTCCGTGTTGCATCGACGTCCTAAGTGTGCACAGGCCCTTGCCACTTTACGCGGCGCGCTCGCGCAGGAACGGCGCGAGCGCCGCACCAGTATGCGAGCGGGCGCGGCGCGCGGCAATCTGCGCGGGCGTCCCGGCCGCGACTACGCGACCGCCGCGTGCGCCGGCCTCGGGGCCTAAGTCGATGATCCAGTCGGCCTCGGCGCACAGGTCCAGGTTGTGCTCGACCATGACCACCGAGTTGCCCGCGTCGACCAGCCGATGCAGCACGGTGGCCAGGCGCTCGACGTCAGCCATGTGCAGGCCGACCGTCGGCTCGTCGAGTACGTAGAGCGTGTGCGGCGTCGCGCGGCGGCCGGGCTTCACCGGAGCCAGGCGCGCCAGCTCCGTCACCAGCTTGATGCGCTGCGCTTCGCCGCCTGACAACGTAGGGCTCGGCTGGCCGAGCGTCAGGTAACCCAGGCCCACGTCGCGCAGCAGCGCCAGCGGCCGCAGCACGCGGCTGTGCGCGCTAAAAAACTCCACCGCGTCCTCGACGTTCATCGCCAGCACATCGGCGACCGAGCGTCCGCGCCACTGCGCTTCGAGCGTCGGCGCGTCGAAGCGCCGTCCGCCGCAGCGTTCGCAGGGCACTTTCACATCCGGCAGGAAACTCATTTCGATCGTGCGCTGTCCCTGGCCGTCGCAGTCGGCGCAGCGACCGCCGGCGGTATTGAAGGAAAAGCGGCTGGCCGTGTAGCCGCGCATGCGGGCCTCGTCGCTCCCGGCATAGATGCGGCGGATGTCGTCCCAGAAACCGACGTAGGTAGCCGGGCAGGAGCGCGGCGTGCGGCCGATTGGCGTCTGGTCGACTTCGAGCACGCGCGTGATCGTCTCCGCGCCGCGTAATTTGCCGCTGCCGGCCGGCGTGTCGCGCCGCGCCGGATCCAGCGCTGCGCGCAGCCGCGCGTACAGCACATCGCGTGCAAGTGTCGATTTGCCCGAGCCCGACACACCCGTGATCACGACCAGCCGGCCGAGTGGAATCCGCACATCGAGTGAGCGCAGGTTGTGCAGCGTGACGCCGGAGAGTTGCAGTGCCGGCGTATCTTTCGTCACCGCGCGGCGCGGCTTGGCCGCGTGCCGCAGTGGCGCGGCGAGCAGCCGCCCGGTCACCGACAGCGGGTTGGCGCGCAGCTCCTGCGCCGTGCCCGCGGCGATGACTTCGCCGCCGCGCGTGCCGGCGCCCGGGCCGAGATCAATGATGTGATCGGCATGGCGGATCGTGTCTTCGTCGTGCTCGACAACCAGCAGCGTGTTGCGCGCTCCGGCCAATGCGTCGAGTGCGCCGAGCAACACCTTGTTATCACGCGGATGCAGGCCGATCGTCGGCTCGTCGAGGATGTAGCACACGCCTTGCAGGTTCGAGCCGAGCTGCGCGGCGAGCCGGATGCGCTGCGCCTCGCCGCCCGACAGCGTCGGCGCCGAGCGATCGAGCGACAGGTAGCCGAGGCCCACGCGTTCCAGGAACTGCAGGCGGCTGCGGATCTCCGCCAGTGCGTCGAGCGCGATGGCCGCGCCGCGTTTGTCCAGCCGCAGCTTGGTGCAGAATTTGCCCAGCGCCGCCACGCTCAGCGCGGTCAGCTCGCTGATGGCGCGGCCACCGAGCCGCAGATGGCGCGCCACCGGATTGAGGCGCGCGCCCTCGCAGGCCGGGCAGGCCGTCGCGGCGGCCTGGTCTGTGCCCAGCCAATGCGTCTCTTCGCCCGTTTCCTCCGCGCTGATTTCGCCCATGGCGATTCCGGTGCCGTGACAATCCGTGCACCAGCCCTGCGGCGAATTGAAGGACAGCAGGCGCGGATCGGGCTCGGCGAAACCGCGGCCGCAATTCGGGCAGGCGCGGCGGCTCGAGTGCACGCTGACGCGTCCACGTGCGTCAAGCACATGCGCGACGCCATTGCCGGCTTCGAGCGTGGCGATCACGGCGGCGCGCAGCTCGGGCCCGGAACGCGCATTCACCGTGAACGTCCCCATGGGCATCTCGATGTTGTGCTCGACGAAGCGCTTCAGACGCGGAAAAGGTTCGGTCGGCACAAACGCGCCGTCGACCCGCAGCTCGCGCGCGCCGCGCGCCGCAGCCCAGCGCGCCAGGTCGGCGTAGATGCCCTTGCGCTGTGCGATCAATGGCGCCAGCAGCTGTATGCGCCGGCCGCGATGCACGCGCGTGAGCTGCGCGGTGATCTGCTCGGGACTCTGTGGCGCGATGGCGAGGTTGCAGTCCGGGCAGTACTGCACCGCGAGCCGCACGTACAGCAGCCGCAGGAAATGGTAGATCTCCGTGAGCGTCGCCACGGTGCTTTTCAGGCCGCCGCGGCTGGCGCGCTGTTCGATGGCGACCGTGGGCGGGAGGCCGCTGACCGAGTCGACATCCGGCCGCGCCGCGGGTTGCACGAACTGGCGCGCGAAGGCGTTCAATGATTCCAGATAGCGCCGCTGTCCTTCGTGGAACAGGATGTCGAAGGCCAGTGTCGATTTGCCCGAGCCGGACACGCCGGTGATCACCGTGAACTTTTCGCGCGGTATGTCGACGTTCAGGTCGCGCAGGTTGTGCTCGCGCGCGCCGCGCACGCTGATCATGGGCGCTGGCTGCGGTTGCTGTGCGCTCGTGCGCACGCTGGTGCGTGCGCTGGTTTGTGCGCCGGCAGTAGCGCGCGCCGGTGCAGCTGGGACGATCTCCGCCGCGCGCAGTTGCTGTTGTTGTGCGCGAAGCGCCGCGCCCGTGTGCGAGCCGGCGGTGGCCATGATTTTCGCCGGCGTGCCGGTGGCGATGACTTCGCCGCCGGCTGCACCGCCTTCGGGCCCGAGATCGATGATCCAGTCGGCCGTCTT
>PMNQ01000254.1:17447-17788 GCA_003162555.1 Gammaproteobacteria bacterium
CCGACGTCGGCGAGCGGCTGCAGGCGCGAGCGCACGCGCGGCGCATGCGCGAAGAAGGCAAGCGCCTCCGTCACCGTGAATTCGAGTACCGAGGCGATGTCGGCCCGCGCGCCGGTAGCGCCTTCGATGCGCACCTCGCGCGTCGCGCTTCGATAGCGGCTCCCATTGCACTCGCCGCAGCGCAGGTANNCCGATCGGCTTCTGGTCGATCAGCACCGCCGATTCGATCAGTTCGGCGCCGCGCAGCGCGCGGTGTGCGAGCGGCGCTTCGCCCGGCCTGCCCTTGGCCTTCTGCAAAGCCGGGTAGAGCACCTGTTCGACGAGCGTGGACTTGCCCGAGC
>PMNQ01000254.1:17817-17966 GCA_003162555.1 Gammaproteobacteria bacterium
CCGCCGTGTTCGCCTGCGCCGGGACCCAGATCGAGCAGGCGATCTGCGGCGTGCATGATCTGCGGGTCGTGTTCGACCACGAGCAACGTGTTGCCCGCGTCACGCAAGCGTTGCATCACGCCGATGACGCGCCCCATGTCGCGCGGATG
>PMNQ01000218.1 GCA_003162555.1 Gammaproteobacteria bacterium
TCTATTATGCTTGCCTGCAGAAAGAGGGAGAGGCGCCCTAAGGCGCCTGGATCAGTCAATGGCTAGCTTCCGCACAGCGCTGCCGATGGTGGCCGCCGTCCTGGCCTGGGCCAGCGTGGGCCTGGCGCAGGCCGACGATCCGCTCGATGGCGAGCTCGAGATCCGCTCCGCCTATGCCGTGCCCAGCCACGGCGTCATCATGCTGAGTGCGCGCGTCGTTTATCCCGGGAGCGAGCTGCTGACCGCCTCGCTGAAGGACGGCGTCACGCTCAGCTTCGACCTCGAGTGCATCGTCACGCGCCACCGGCGGCTGTGGTTCGACGCCCAGACCGTCGACCTGGTGCGCCACCGTGAGCTGACCTACCACGTGGTGACCGACCGCTACCTGCTGCGCGACGTCGATAGCGGCGCGCAGGATTCGTTCCCGACGCTGGAAGCAGCGCTCGCCAGTCTCGGCGCCGTGGAGGAATGGCCGATCGCGGTCGACTCGCAGCTGCATGGCGATGGGCCGTGGCAGATTGCACTGCGCGCCGGCGTGCGCCGCGGCCATATGCCCGATGCGCTGCGCGCGCTGATGTTCTGGTCCGACGCCTGGCACCGCACCAGTGACTGGTACACATGGACCCTCGTGCGCTGAAGCGCTGGGGACCGCGCGCGCTGACGCTGCTCGGCGGCGTCGCGGGCGCGTGGGCGCTGCTGCTGCTGGCGCACAGCGCCGAGAATTCCGCCGACTTCAATCGTCGCCAGCCGTGGATCCTGCTGCTGAACATCTGCGCCGTGCTGGCCCTCGGCGTGCTGCTGGCGCGCAAGCTGTGGCAGCTGTACGAGGATTTCCGCGATCATGTTCCCGGCTCGCGCCTGACGGCACGCACCGTGGGCATGTTCGGCACGCTGGTGGTTGTGCCGCTGCTGATCGTGTACCTGTTCGCGCTCGAGTTCCTCAACTACGGCATCGATAGCTGGTTTCGCATCGAGATCAAGCAGGGCCTGAACGACGCGCTGGTGCTGTCGCGCTCCGCCCTCGAGCTGCGCGTGCACGAACAGTCGCGCCGCACCGAGAATTTCGCGCACGCGATCGCCGGCTTGAGCGGCACCGACCTGGCGGTGCGGCTCGACGCCGAGCGGCGCGCGGCGCAGGCCGCCGACGTCACGGTCTACGATTCGGGTGGGCGCGCGCTGACTTTCAGCAGCGCCAGCGCCGGCACCGCGTTGCCGCCGCCGCCGGCGGCGGAAGTGCGCCTGCAGATCGCCGCCGGACACAGCTACTTCGCGCTGCAGCCGCCCACCGCCGGGCGCGCCACGATCGTGACCGCCGCGCCGCTGGCGCGGGCGGCGCGCGTGCCGCCCGGACGTTTCGTGGTGATCAACTACGACGTGCCCTCGGAACTGTCCGGGCTTGCCGATGCCGTGCAGGCCGCCTATTCGAACTACGGCGACATGTCGGCGACGCGCGAACCGCTCAAGATCAATTTCATCCTGACCCTCACGCTGGTGCTGCTGATCACGATGCTGGCGGCGGTGTACGGCGCGATCTGGTCGGCGCAGCGCCTGACGCGTCCGGTCAAGGATCTGATCGCCGGTACGCGCGCGGTTGGCAAGGGCGACTTCGCCATGCGCCTGCCGCTGCCTTCGCGCGACGAAATGGGCTTCCTGGTGCACTCGTTCAACGACATGACCAAGCGGCTGCGGCGCACCAGCGAGGAGGCGGCGCTCGGGCGCGAGGCGGTCGAGCGCGAGCGCGAGCGGCTGGCGGTGATCCTCTCGCGCCTTTCCAGCGGCGTGCTGGTCGTCGACGCGCAACTGCAGCTGCGCAGCGCCAACCAGTCGGCCGGCATGATCCTCGGCGGCGATATGGCCGGCATGGTCGGCCAGAGCCTGACCGCCGTCGCGGGCAGCGCGCCACTGCTGGCGGAATTCGTCGCTGCGCTGAGCGCGCGGCTGGCGGCCGGCGGGCGCGAATGGCGCGAGCAGCTGGCGCTCAATGACGAGGCCGGCACGCGCATGCTGCTGTGGGCCTGCACGCCGCTCCCGCACCCCAGCGAGGATCCCGGCCTGGTGATCGTGTTCGAGGATGTTACCGCGCTCCTCACCGCGCAGCGCAATGCCGCCTGGGGCGAGGTGGCCCGGCGCCTGGCGCACGAGATCAAGAACCCGCTGACCCCGATCCAGCTGTCGGCCGAGCTGCTGCGGCGCAAGCTCCTGCCAGGCCTGGACACCGAGCACGCGCGTCTGCTCGAGCGCGCCACGCACACCATCGTCCAGCAGGTCGACGCCATGAAGCAGATGGTCAATGCCTTCAGCGAATACGCCCGCGCACCCGAGGTGCAACTGGCGCAATTCAGCCTCAACCAGCTGACGGCAGAGATGGTCGAGCTGTACCGCCTGCAGGACCCGGGCGTGGCCATCGTCATGGAACTCGACCCGCAGCTGCCCGAGATCGAGGCCGACCGCGGCCGGGTGCGGCAGATCCTCGCCAACCTGCTCAGCAACGGCATCGAGGCCCTGGCTGGGGTCGCCGGCGCGGCCATCGCGGTCCGCACCCGCTGGCTGCGCACCGTCAAGCCGGCGCAGGCCGAAATCACAGTCAGTGACAACGGGCCCGGCTTCCGCGAGGATATCCTCCGGCGCGCGTTTGAACCGTATGTCACCAGCAAGGCGCGCGGCACGGGCTTGGGCCTGGCGATCGTCCAGCGTATCGTGGAAGAACACGGTGGCCGGATCAGCGCCGAGAACCTGGCCACCGGCGGTGCGCGGATACGCGTGCTGCTGCCGGCCACGGCGGACAAGCGCACGGAGTTGCGGAGGGAACGGGCATGAATGCGAGCCGGATTCTCGTGGTCGATGACGAGGCGGATATCCGCCGCCTGCTGCAGGAGATCCTCAGCGAGGAAGGCCACGACGTCGATGTTGCCGCCGACGCCGCGCAGGCGCGCGCCGCGCGTGCGCGTTCCGCGCCCGACCTGGTGCTGCTCGACATCTGGATGCCCGACACCGACGGCATCACGCTGCTGCGTGAATGGTCCGGCGATGCGCGCCACGACTGCCCGGTGGTGATGATGTCCGGGCACGGCACCGTCGAGACCGCCGTCGAGGCGATTCGCCGCGGGGCCTGGGAGTACCTGCCAAAGCCCTTCTCGCCAGCCCAGATCCGGCACCTCATCGAGAAGGCCGACGCCCAGCGCTCGCTGTCGGTGCGCATGACCAACCTCGAGGACCGCCTGTCCGCCGAGTCGCCCGAGGTGGATCTCGCCTCGAGCGCCCAGGCCATGCGCGCNNCTGGCCGCATATCCGGCACCGCTCCTGCTGATCGCCGAACCCGGCAGCGAAACCGAGGCGCTGGCGCGCTTCGTACACCAGTCAGGCCCGCGCGAGCGCGGCCCGTTCGTCAGCTGCAATCCGCGCGCGCTGCAGGATGAGCTGGCGGCGGCGGCGCTGCTCGTGCTGCTTCGACACCAGGATACGATGTGGAATCGTGAACTCGCGGCATTGAGTCCCATAGCCCCGGCGGAGCTGGAATTCGACGCG
>PMNQ01000236.1:0-12928 GCA_003162555.1 Gammaproteobacteria bacterium
GAGCCTGCAATCGTGCGGCCAGCCCAGTTCACTGGCCAGCCAGTCTCGAATCAACGCAATCCTCGCGTCAGCCATCAGTGCCTCCCTGCGCCCATTATAATGGGCGGGCTAATGATTGCCCTCCCGCACCACCGGCTGCGCCTGAAATTCCTGCTGCTGTCGCTGGCCTGCGCCGCAGCCGCGCGTGGCCAGGAGCTGCCGTGCCCGGCGGCAACGCCCGCCGATATACCGCCGCCACCGCTGCCGTCGATCACGGACGGAAAGATTCACACGTCGAGCTGTTACATCAACGTCGCGGCCAATGGCGATACCGAGCTCAACGGCGATGTCACCATCAGCATCGGTGGCCGCCAGATGCGCTGCGACCGCCTGACCTACAATGCGCTCACGCAGGAGCTCAAGCTCAGCGGCGCCGTGCGCTACGAAGACCAGTCGCTGCGCGTCACGGGCAAGGCCGGCAGCTACGGCGATGCGGGCGCCGTGTTTACCGACGCGCAGTTTGAACTGCTGCAGCATCCCGGGCGCGGCGAGGCGGCCATTGTCTCAACCTCGCAGCCCAACATCGTGGTGCTCGATCGCGTCACCTATACCACCTGTCCCAAGGGCCAGGCCGACTGGGAGCTGCGCGCGCGGCGCATCACGCTCAACACACGCACCAAGCGCGGTGTCGGCCAAAGCACGCGCGTCGTGTTCAAGGGCGTGCCGATACTGTATCTGCCCTGGATCTCCTTTCCGTTGAGCAGCGATCGCCAGACCGGGTTGCTGTTTCCGACCCTGGGCAGCTCCTCGAGGAGCGGCGCGACGCTGTCGATCCCTTACTATTGGAACATCGCGCCGAACCAGGATGCGACGCTGACGCCGACGTTTTATTCACGTCGCGGTGTGGGTCTGGGCAGCGAATACCGGCTGCTGACGAATTCCGGCAACGCCATGCTGCGCGACGATTACCTGCAGGGCGACCGGGTCACCGACGGGAACCGCAACTGGCTGCGTGTGAACGCCACCAGCTACTTCGGCAATGGCTGGCGCGCGCAGCTGAACGCGCAGGATGTCAGCGACACACATTATTTCGAGGATTTCGGCGACAGCCCGCAGGCCACCAGCACCACTTTCCTGCCGCGCGACCTGCGCGTCGGCACCCGCGGCGACATCTGGCAGCTGGGCGCGCAACTGCTGAAATTCCAGACACTCGATGACCAGCTGGCAGCGGCCGACCAGCCCTACGCCGAACTGCCGCGGCTCACGGCCAACGCACGCTGGCAAGGCAGTTCGGGTCTGGGCAGCGCGCTCGAAACCGAGCTGACGGATTTCCGCCGCGAGTCCGGCACCACCGGCTGGCGTGGCCGCGTGCAGCCGGGGCTGAGCTTCGATTACACGCGGCCCGGATTTTACCTGCGGCCGCGCGCCAGCTGGGATTTCACCGCCTATCGGCTCGATGACGCGCCGACCGCCGACGCCACGCCGAGCCGGAGCCTGCCGATCCTCAGCTTCGACAGCGCCGTACTGCTCGAACGCAATGCCGGCCGTGGCGATACGCGCCTGGTGACGCTCGAGCCGCGCATCAACTACGTGTACATACCGTATCGCGACCAGAGCATGTTGCCGGTGTTCGACTCGGGCGTTCCCGATCCCAACTTCGTCTCGCTGTTCCGCGCCAATCGCTATTCGGGCTTCGACCGCATCGGCGATGCCAACAATCTTACGCTCGGCGTCACCACACGCATGCTGCAGGCGAACACCGGCCAGCAGTTCCTGAGCGCGACGCTCGGCCAGACACTGCACTTCTCGCAGCCGCGCGTGACGCTGCCGGGAGAAACCGCCGATACACGCCGCCGCTCTGACCTGCTCGCGAATATCGACCTGACCGCGTACCGCAACTGGAACCTGCACTACGACGTGGCCTGGGATCCGGCTAATTCGCACACGGAGAAATCGCTGCTCGGACTGCAATACCTGGCCTCGGGCAATCAGGTCGTGAACCTCGGTTACCGCTACACGCGCGGCAGCGTGGAACAGGGCGAGGCTTCGGCCGCATGGCCCGTGGGTCGGCACTGGGACCTGTACGGCCGCCGCGTCTATTCGTTCCGCGACCGCCAACCGATCGAGACCTTTGCCGGGCTGCAGTACCGGGCCGCCTGCTGGGGCATGCGCCTGCTGATCCGAGATGCAGTCAGCAGCCGCGACGTGAACGCGCCGCGCGATACGGGCTGGTACCTGCAATTGGAACTCAAGGGCCTTTCAAGTGTCGGATCCGGTGCCGACTCTTTCCTGCAGGGGTCGATTCAGGGATACTCCCCACAATGAAATTGCGCATTTTCCCCGGCCTGCTGCTGGCGGCACTGGCCGCCGGTACGCTTGACGCCGTAGCCGCCGATGCCCCCGCCTCTACCGCCCGCGCCCACACCAGCCATGGCACGGCGCTGGATCGCGTCGTGGCGATCATCAACGACGGCGTCGTGCTCGAGAGCGAGCTCAAGGCCCAGGTCGCCGAAGTCACGCAGCGCCTGCAGGCACAAAATGTGCCGCTGCCCGAACCGTCAGTGGTGCGCGAGCAGGTGCTCGAGCGGCTGGTGCTGGAAGAAGTACAGGCCCAGCATGCCGAGCGTGCCGGCATCGTGGTGTCCGATGAACAGGTCAACGCCGCCTTGCAGGACATCGCCACGCGCAACAAGGTCAGCTTCGACCAGCTGCCGGAAAAACTAGCCTCCGAAGGCCTGGTATATGCCGACTATCGCAAGAACCTGCGCCGCGAGATCCAGCGCCAGGTGCTGCGCAGCCGCGATGTCGTCCAGCGCATCAACATCTCGCCGCGCGAACTCGACCAGTACATGGAACGCCAGAAAGGCACGGCCTCGGCGAACAACGAGTACAACGTGGCGCATATCCTCGTCGCGGTCGCGCAGGACGCCACCCCGACGCAGCTGGCCGCGGCCCGCAAGAAAGCCGACGACGTCGCCGAGCGCGCTGCCAAGGGCGAACCTTTCAACCAGCTTGCGGTGACCTACTCCGACAGCCAGACGGCCCTCGAAGGCGGTGCGCTCGGTTGGCTGAAGGGCCCGGCACTGCCGACCTTTCTCGCGGACGTGATACCGCGCATGAAACCCGGCGACGTCAGCGAGGTGCTGCAGACCGGCAGCGGCTTCCACCTGGTCAGGCTCAACGATGTGCGCACCACCACGACGTCGCAGATCATCAAGCAGACGCACCTGCGCCACATCCTGCTGAAAACCAGCGAAGTGGAAGACGACGCGACCGTGCAGCAGAAACTCGCGACGATGCGCGCGCAGATCGTCGCCGGCACCGCCGATTTCGCCGTGCTCGCCAAGACCAGTTCGGCTGACCCAGGGTCGGCCGTTGATGGCGGCGACCTGGGATGGACTCCGCTCGAAACCTTCGTGCCGGAATTCGCACGCCAGGCCGATGCGCTCAAGGAGGGCGAAATCAGCGAACCCTTCAAGACGCAATACGGCTGGCATATCGTGCAGATGCTCGGCCGGCGCGACTTCGACAACACCGCGACCGCCGAACGCGAACAGGCTTTTGCGCAACTGCGTGAAAGCCGCGTCGATGAGGCCACGGAAATCTGGCTGCAGCAGCTGCGCGACGAGGCTTACGTCGAACTGCGGCTCTGAGCGCCCCCGCTCTTTGCATTCCATGCAGCCGTGAGCGCCGCCCCTGACCCAGCCGCGCCCATCGCGCTGACCTGCGGCGAGAGCGCCGGGATCGGGCCCGATCTGTGCCTGGCCATCTCGCAAAGGGCGCGTGAATATCCCCTGGTGTGCCTGGCTGACCGCGTGTTGCTGCAGGAACGCGCGCGGTTGCTGGGGCTTTCCTGCACGATCCATGAGTATCAGTCGGGCAAGGCGCCAACCCGAGCAGCAGGCGCACTGACGGTGCTGCACTTGCCGCTGGCCTGCGCTGCCGTGCCGGGCCGTCTTGAGGTACGCAACGCGCCGTGGGTGTTGCGGCTCATCGAGCGCGCGGTCGAAGGCTGCCGGCGCGGCGAATTCGCAGCCATGGTCACCGCACCCGTACAGAAAAGCATCATCGCGGAGGCGGGCCTGCCATTCATGGGCCACACCGAGTATCTGGCTGCGCTGTGCGGCACACCGCTCCCAGTCATGCTGCTGGTCGCGAACCGGCTGCGCGTCGCGCTGGCCACGACGCACCTGCCGCTGCGCGCGGTCCCCGACGCGATCTCGACTGCAGGCCTGCTCGCCGTGCTTGGCGTGCTCGATCGCGGCCTGCGCGAGCTGTTCGGTTTCGCGCGGCCGCGCATCGCGGTGTGCGGCCTCAACCCGCACGCGGGCGAGAGCGGCCACCTTGGCAGCGAAGAGCAGCAGGTTATCGAACCGGCGCTGCAGCAAGCTCGCACTCTGGGCCTCGACGTGCACGGCCCGTTTCCGGCGGACACAATTTTTCTCCCGCAAAACCTCGAACCGTACGATGCCGTGCTCGCGATGTATCACGACCAGGGCCTGCCCGTGCTCAAACGCGCCTCCTTCGGCGGCGCGGTCAACGTCACGCTCGGCCTGCCGATCATCCGCACCTCGGTCGATCACGGCACGGCACTTGACCTCGCCGGCACAGGCCGCGCCGATGCGGGGAGCCTGCGCGCCGCAATCGAACTCGCGGTCGCTTTAAGCGCAAGAACGCGGCATCACTGAGCTGCGCCCGATGCGCCCACGCAAGCGCTTTGGCCAGCATTTCCTGCACGATCCGGCGGTGATCGAGCGCATCGTCGCGGCAATCGCGCCACGGAGCGGTGATCTGCTGGTCGAGATCGGGCCCGGGCCGGGTGTGTTGACCGGACCGTTGCTCGATATGACGGACGCGCTGGAAGTCATCGAGATCGATCGCGACCTCGCCGCGGACTTGCGCACGCGGTATGCGGCCCGGCCGGAGCTGCGCATCCACGAGGGCGACGCGCTCGCCTTCGACTACGCCGCACTGGCACAGGAGCGCGGCCGGAAAATGCGCGTGGTCGGCAACCTGCCCTACAACATCTCCACACCACTCCTGTTCCACCTGCTGGGCGCGGGCCACGCGCTCATCGACATGCACTTCATGCTGCAGAAGGAGGTCGTCGACCGCATCGTGGCTGCGCCGGGCAGCAAACAGTACGGCCGGCTGGGCGTCATGCTGGCGCCGCGGGTGCACGCCACGAAGCTGCTGGATATCGGCCCCGGGGCGTTCCGGCCGCCGCCAAAGGTGTGGTCGGCGCTGGTGCGGATGGAAATGCGCACTGATCCACCGCAATGGGCGACGCTGCCTCAATTTGGGGCGGTCGTCAGTGCGGCTTTCGGCCAGCGCCGCAAGACGCTGCGCAATGCGCTTTCGGGCCTGCTGAGCGCCGCGCAGATCAGTGCGGCCGGCGTAGACCCCGGCGCACGCGCCGAAACGCTGGCCGCGGCCGATTTCGGCCGCCTGGCGCTGGCAGTGGCGGCAGCCGCGCCGCTGTGATTCACTAGACGGATGAGCGATTACCGTCAGTTGCTGGTTGCCATCGATCTCAGCGATCAGAGCCGCGCCATCGCGGCCAAGAGCGTTGAGCTGGCGCGCCAATGGCAGGCGCAGCTGCGGCTCCTGCACGTGATCGAATTCGTCCCGGTCGAACCGATGAGCGATGCGCTGGTGCCGGTGGTGCAGATCGACGATCGCGTCATTGCCCGTGCGGGCGAGCAGATTCAGGCGCTGGCCACCGCGCTCGGATTGCCGAATGACAGCTGTCGGGTGGCAACGGGCAACGTCAAGGCCGAGATCCTGCGCCAGGCGCGAGAAGTCGGCGCCGACCTGATCGTGCTCGGTTGCCGCGAGCGCCATGGTCTTTCGATCCTGGTCAATCTCACCGAAGACACCGTGCTGCACGGCGCGCCCTGCGACGTGCTCGCGATGCGCGTACGTTAGGCGGGCAACATGGACGGCCGCCACCAGATCAATGTCGACGTCGAGAGCACGTACCTCGAGGAGCAGTCGGTGCCCTCCGAGCACCGCTACGTATTCGCGTATACGGTGACCATGCGCAATGCCGGCGAGGTTCCGGCGAGACTGCTGACGCGCCACTGGATCATCACCGACGCCAACGGACGCGTACAGGAAGTGCGCGGCGAGGGCGTGGTGGGCGAGCAGCCGCACCTGCAACCGGGCCAGGGCTTCAGATATTCAAGCGGCGCGGTGCTTGAGACGCCGGTGGGCGCGATGCACGGCAGTTACCAGATGCTGGGCGACGACGGCAAACAGTTCGACGCGCCGATCCCGGCCTTCCGGCTCGCCAAGCCGGGCCTGCTGCACTGAACCTCCGGGACGGTCGCCAGGGCCTGTTAACGCTTATGGGGTTGCTGCGTTGCTGCCCCCAAAGCCGCCAGGCAAGGCGCGAGGAGAGATGTTTGGTTACTCCAAATGAACGACGAGCAACGCCGCCTGGCGGCTTTGGGGGCGCAACCCTTCGGGAAGGGGCCAGCAGCGATCCCATAAGCGTTAACAGGCCCTAATGGCTCGCTGGGCGATCGGCGACGTGCAGGGTTGCTGCGCCGAGCTCGACGAACTGCTGCAGCGCATCCGCTTCAACGCCGACCGCGACCTGCTGTGGTTCACGGGCGATCTCGTCAACCGCGGACCGCAATCGCTGGCCACGCTGCGCCGGGTACGCTCGCTCGCGGCCAATGCGATCGTGGTGCTCGGCAACCACGACCTGCACCTGCTGGCTGTCGCCTTCGTGCCCGGGCAACGCCTGCGGCGCAGCGACACGCTGGATGAAATACTGGCCGCCACCGACCGCGACGCACTGCTCGGCTGGTTGCTGGAGCGGCCACTGGCGCACTACGACAGCGTACGCAACGACCTGCTGGTGCACGCAGGCCTCGTGCCGCAGTGGCACGCACAGCAGGCCACGCAGCTCGCCAGCGAGGTCGCGCAGGCGCTGCAGCACGACCCGCGCGCCGTGCTGGGCTCGATGTACGGCGACGAACCGGATCTCTGGGACGATGCGCTACAGGGCGCGGATCGAACGCGTTTCATCATCAACGTGCTGACGCGCTTACGCGTGTGCACGGCGCAGGGCCGCGTCGATCTGCGCCAGAAAGGCCCGCCCGGCGAAGCGCGCGCGCCGTGGATGCCCTGGTTCAAGGTGCCGCAGCGCGCCAGCGCCGCGAGCCGCGTAATCTTCGGCCACTGGTCGGCGCTGGGCCTGCACCGCGGCGACGGCGTGCTCGCACTCGATACCGGCTGCGTGTGGGGCGGCGCGCTCACCGCCGTGAATCTGGACGACCCGGACGCGCCGGCGGTGGCTGTGCGCGCACGCGCCGCTATACGACCGGCACCTGGCTGATATTGTTCTTCGGATCCATCCAGAACGATTCGTTGGCGAAGCGGCTGAAAATCTCGCGCGGAAGAACAGAATTACGTTCGACCGGCTCTACCTTTGGACGCACGGTATGCAGGCCCGGCATGCCGACGCGCGCGTCGAACTCGTCGGCGTTGTAGGCCAGGTGCTCGAAGTCGTGTTCGAACCAGGGTTCACCGATGAACTGGTAGACCGCACGCATGGCGGCCAGCGGATTGCTCGCCAGGCTCTCGTAGGTCAACAGCAGCAGGTGGCCCGGGGCGTAGTGGCCATAGAACGCATCCTTGGTGGCCTGAAAGGCAAACCCAACCATGCCGCGCGGATCGGTCAGCGCCTCAACGCGCGAGTACATCGTGGTATTGGTGTCGAATCGGAACACCTTGCTGACACCGACCGGTTGCCTGCGCACCAGCCGTTCCATGCTATCCAGTACCCAGGGCAGATGGCGAACGCAGGCGATGACCTTTGCCCCAGGCAGCAGCGCGCCGAGCAGCTGCATCCGACTGCACCACAGCCGGCTGGTATCGAATATGACGCCAGCATCCGCCTGTCCCGAGTAGAAATTTTCGACCAGGCCACGCAGCAAGGCAACGCGCTGCTCATCGGAGACGTCAAAGGAAAAATCATTCTTGCTGCTGGCTTCAGCCATCACCACGCCCATGATGTCGGCCAACGGACTGGTCATGCCGGCGCGGAAACGCGGGTTCTGATTCAGGATGGCGGCCAGCAGCGTCGTGCCCGCGCGCGGCAGCCCGGAAATGAAGTGAAATCGCCGGGCCGGGTTGGCGCCGTGGGTATTGGCAGGCATCTGCGCCTTCTCCTTTGGATCGGTGAAGCGGATTGTACCCGAGGGCGTCAGTGGGGATTGTCAGTGAGTCGCGCTATCGGTGGTAATCGGGACGGTCTGTGTCGGCACGTTCCAGCCGCTGACTTCGACGACCGGCATTGCCGTCCCCGTGGCGTTGATATGCGCAGACACGGTACGCGATTCGCCGGGCCAGAGACTGACGTCATTGTCGCTCCACAGGACGGGAACCACGGGTTCGTCGTGCCCGGACTGCTTGATCGACAGGTGCTGGAAAAAGGCCATGGCCTTGGACGATGAGGGCACCGTCATGGTGATCGTGATGACCTGCTCACCGCTCGCGCTGCGCATCGTCGCTCGTACTTCGCTCGGCACGGTGGGCATGGCCTGCAACGCCGTCAGATCCGCGTAGCGCGTCACCGGAGTGAGGTACCAGTTGGAGTTTGCCCAGTCGAGCTCGTCAGTCTGGGTCGCGAGCCAATAGACGTTGCGGCTGATCGCTTTGCCGTCTGCCGCCGCAAGCTCGAGCTCTATGAAATAGACAGCAGACAGGTCCACTACCGCTGGCACCACTGCTACAGCCCGCGCGACGTTGCCAGGCAGGCTGATTCCCTGCAAGCGACGCTCGAAAGCCACGCTGCCATCCAGGTTGCGCACGCGTATCAGCGCCCGCAAGCCGTGTTCGGTGGCGAGGGTCTGATTGACCAGCATGATCTCGCGCGTATCGTAGGAGTACTGGATGTGCAGCGGTTCGTTGGCGATCCTGGCGCCGAAGTAGGCCCCGGCAGGATTGAGGAAATAGTCGTACAGATGCCAGTGCAACGAAGGCCAGGCGTTGTTGAGCATCCAGTAAATGAGTCCGGTCGACGGGTTGGCCCGATCCTGATGCGCGCCATGCGCTTCAAATTGCGCGCGGACGTTGTCGTAGTTGTCGAGCTGCGACTTGGCAACGTAGTCCTCGAGGCTCTTCGGTGCGCCGTAGCGCTTGGCCAGCGCAGCGCCATACGCGGGCAAGTTGGCAAAGACCGACCAGGCGGCGGAAGCGTGGTACTGCCGTGCCTCCGGAAACTTCCACAACGCTTCCAGCTCTTGCGGCGCAAGCATGCGGACCAGATCTTCGAGCGGCGGAATGGAGGCGCCCGCGCTGAGTTCAGAATTGAATCCGAACGCACCGCCCAATTTGTCCGCGTACCAGTAGGCTGGCGGAACCCACGCATAGGGTCCTTCCATTTTCATGCCGGACGGGCCGGTGTCCGCGGTCGCCTGCGGAACCGCCGCAGCGATGATCGGCAACGACCAGTCTTCGGCACGCAAGGTGTCGGTGTACAGCTTCGCAAGCGGTGCCGGCGGTGCGTTGTCGCTGCCAATCAGGAATCCGATAACCGACGGGTGATTGCGCAGCAGCCGAGCCTCGCTCGCCATGGATTGTTCGGCCACCCTGAAATCAGCCGTACTCCACGGTTCTCCACCGGTCCTGGCTGCCGACTCCCACTTGTCGCAGCACTCCCAGCCCGCCAATATCATCACGCCAGCACGATCGGCCAGTTCATAGAAATGCTGGTCCTCGAGCTTGCCCTCGCTGCGCAGGGTATTGAGGCCAAGGTTGACGATGTAACTGAACTCGGCCTCCTGGCGCCTGGGATCCGCGCGCAGGAACATGTCGGGCGCCCAACCTGCGCCACGAATCAGTACCGGCTGTCCGTTGACGACGAACTGGCGATAACCCTGTGGCGTGAGGTGGGAGCTCACGCTTCGAATACCAAATGCAGCGCTGGCCTGGTCCGAGGGCGATCCATCCACAGTGGCGGTCAACTGCAATGAGTAGAGCGGATGCGCGCCCATCGCCACCGGCCACCACACCTTGGGATGCTTGAGATCGAGACCCGGATCGCTCTCTGGGGTAAACGCTACCGTCTGCGTCTGACCGGGAGCAAGATGGATCGTTCGGCGCAGCGACATGTTTGCCACGACGCCCGAAATCGTCACGTCGTGCGCGGCAGCATCGAGATTGCGTGCCTCCACCTTTGCAGTCAGTGCAGCGCGCGCGAGATCGGGCAGTGACAGCGTTGAATTCACCTGCGGAAAGCGCAGCTGCACCGGTCCGGTTCGCAGGATCTCGACGCCCCGCCACGGACCCATGTTGTTGTCCGGTGGTGACGGATTCCAATCGACCCAACCTATCGACAGGCTTCTCCTCGGGTCACCCGGTTGGACTCGCAGGCTGACAATGTTGCTGCCCGCCTGCACCCAGGGTGTCACGTCAAACTCATTTACGGGATAGGCACCAGCCACGACTGTCTGGTCGGCGACCAGGTGCCCGTTCACCCACACGTCGGCGCTGTGGATGATACCGTTGATGCGTAGCAAGGTTCGTGAGCCCGGCGCGCTTGCGGCCAGAGTAAACTCACTGCGATACCACCAGGAAGTCACGAACGGCGTGCCGTTGGCGTCGGGATCTCCCACCGCACGCAGATTGTCGCCGTAGAAGACCTTGTCGTACATGCCGCTCTCAAGCAGTCCCGCCATCACGGTCGCACGGCCACTCACGCTGTACCAATCGTGAGTCAAAAAACCGGTGGCGGAGATTTCAGCACCACTCTCTGGCGCCTTGGCGCTGGACTGCATCTGCCAATGCTCGATCGCCGTGACGGTGCCGCCACCCGCACCGACCGTCGTGGGCGCATAGGTGCTTTCCGCACAGGCGAGCGACGCGCCGGTCAGCGCCGCCATGGCAGCCAGTGCCT
Organism: Gammaproteobacteria bacterium; assembly: GCA_003162555.1. Classification (GTDB taxonomy): domain Bacteria; phylum Pseudomonadota; class Gammaproteobacteria; order Steroidobacterales; family Steroidobacteraceae; genus FEN-1191. Next base: position 10,892 of record PMNQ01000236.1, read on the forward strand.
TGATCGCCCATTTGCCGGCCGATTGGCCGGGCTTGTGCGGCGCGTAAGCAGTTCCGGCGGCAGCGCTTACCACTGCCCGCGAACGCCCGCCGTAAAACTGCGCTCGGAGAAGTTCGAGTGCGCAGGTTGGTCGGGCCACACCAGGTAGTAGCGCTGGTATTCGTTCGTGATGTTGGTGCCGTCCACGAACAGCTCCGCATACTTGCTGAGCTTGTAGGAAACCGAAGCGTCGAGATATTTTTGCGGTGCCTCGTACAATTCCAGGCCGACAACGCCGCCCACGCCGTCCTCTGCCGCGCGCTTCGAACGATAGTTGTAGGCAAGACGCGTCTGGAATCTTGCGCTCTGGTACCACAGGATCAGGTTGCCCGATTCGGTCGAGTTGTCCTGGAAGGGAATCTCGTTCCCGGCCAGATCCCTTTCCCCGGTGTGGCTGGGCGCGTAGGTCACATTGAACTCCACGCCGGTATTGGCCCAGAGCCCCGGCAGGAACGTAAACCCCTGTCGATAGTCGAACTCGGCGCCCTGGATGCTGTTGCCTGTGCCCTGCAAGGGCTGAACGATTTGAATGCAACGACTTGGATCGCGGACCACGCCGTCCTCGTCCGGCAGGCCGCAAGCGGAGGTATTGCCGTTGACGATGAAGCTCTGCACGTTGATGCGGAACAACTCTAGGTTGATCAGGCTGCTCGGATTGAGATAGTACTCGAGCGATACACCGTAGTTCGTGGACCGCCAGGGATTGAGATTTGGGTTGCCGGACGAGTTGCCCTGCGAGACCTGGAATTGCAGGCCCTGCGGAGTCTGGTACGAGTTGTAGTTGAGCGTCAGGCCTCCGCCCCACTGGCTGAGATCAAGCGGCTGCATGTTCTTGGAAATAGCCGCGCGCACCGTAAACTTGCGCGTCACGTTCAGCGCAAAATTGACCGCAGGCAACACATCGGTGTAGCTGCGCCGCGTGACTTCCTGGCCCGTGACCGCGGCCTCGGTGCCGTATTGGCCTGGATCTCCGACGTTGTCCTGGGTCACGTTCAGAGAAGTGCGTATGAACCGCGCACCGACATTCGCGGTGTATGACATGCCACCGAGCTCGCCCTTGAAGTTGCCCTGCAGGTAACCCGAGCTCTCCTTCACATTGACTGCCCAGGTGACGCCCGGCGCCGTCTGCCGCCGCGCACCCGGCAGCAGTGCCTTCCACAACGCCTCAGGATCATCCAGCGCGCGCGGATCAATGCCCCAGAAATTGATGCCTGAGCCGAGCAGGTTTGTGTACTGCCGCCATGCGCTGGCGAGCGGACCCGGGGTCTGCGACACCGGCTGCGCCGAGAACGGCCCGGCGCGAAAGAATCCCTCGGCATTGCCTGCAGAGCACCATGTTCCCGAGTCATTGCCACCCAGAACAACATCGGCTGCGACGTAGCGCACGAGGCATCCGTTCGGGTCGCTGGCACCCATGCCGGCATAGACCGGGGCAACGAGCGTGAACCCATCGTTGTCGGCGGTGCGAAGACTGTTGCGCACGCCAAAATCGAGCTTGAAATCATCGTTGAACTTGTAGTGACCGTCGAATCGCAATGCCGTGATGGCGGTTTGCCGTTCGTAGTCATCCGCGGATTCCAGTGTCTTGAACGCCCAGCTGTTGGAATCGCCAAAGGCGGTGGCCAGCGATGCAGGCATGCTGACGAGCATGTTGCGGCCCCGGAAATCGACCGTCATCGGCACCGTGTTCTCGGGGATGCCGTTGGGATTGAAGACGCGATCACCGCCAAGTTCGGCCGGATAGACGAACGTGCCGCAGGGCAACCCGGTGCGGTCGTCAGCCCACTGGCAGCCGTCGGCATTCGAGATGTTGGTGTCCGTCTCGATGTATTGCTGTCGCGCAGTCTCGCGAACTGCGCGCAAGCCCCCCGTGAATTTCCCGCCGTTGTCGTAATCCAGTTGCACGTTGAAATTCTGTGCCGTGGACTGCGTGCGAGTGCCCGACGAGTACGATTCCACGTCGCCCGGCCATTTCTGGTACACCTGCGTGGTGTAGAT
>PMNQ01000236.1:12952-35582 GCA_003162555.1 Gammaproteobacteria bacterium
CCTCGCGTTTGCGCTGCGTCGTAATGTCGGACAACTCGAAATTCTGGCTGCCCAGGAATACTCCGTTGGACTTGCCATCGCCGTTGACATCGACACTGCCATCCGGGTTCTGCACGATCTGCGAGGGAATAGGCGCGTTGGCCCAGGATGTGAGAAAACCGCTGTAGCCGCCCGCGCTGGCCGGGTTCTCGCCGTTGAGAACGGCGCCATATTGGTCGAGCCCTTCCGTGGACTTGGTGCGCGTGGTGTCGGAATAATCTGCGGAAATCTGCAAACCCCAGCGCCCGTCCGCGTTGTAGGAAAACAGGCCGGCGAATTCGGGGCCGGTCTTGCGAACAACGCTGCCCCGTTCCGCGTCAGCGGTGTAGCTGTAGGTGAAACCGCTGGGCAAATCCCAGGGCCGGTAGGTGTGCAGATTGAGCGCGCCGCTGATGCCGGTTTCAGTCTGCGCCGCAGTGGGTGACTTGATGACATCCACTTGATTGAAGAGTGTGGCGGGAAGCGTCGTGAAATCGGGTTGCTGCGAATCGATCTGATCTGGAGAAATGAAGACCTCGCCGTTCAGCATCGTGCCGACCTGCGGCAAGCCGCGTACGCTCACCGAGGTGCCGACTCCGGCGTCGCGATTGATTTGCACGCCCGTGATGCGCTGCAAGGCATCGGTGATCGTCGCATCGGGTAACTGGCCGATGCTCTCGGCCGAAATGCTGTCCATGATGCTCGGCGCGTCGCGCTTCACCTGGATCGCGCGAATCTGCGATTGGCGTACACCCGTGACAATGACCTCCTCCAACGTGTCCGCAGGCTTGGATCCCGCGTCCGCAGCGGTATTGGCGCGGTCTGCTGCCTTGGCCGACGCCGCTGCGGCGGCGAGCAACACCATGGACACTGCAACTGAAAGAGGATGGTTGCGATGTAGGTTTGACACGGTATTTGCCCCTTATTTATTCGGTCTATTGACGAATTAAACTACCATGCCTTCTGGCTTCTATCAAGCGCAGGTTACTTCATCCGTCAATGCAGCTATGATTGTTCGGAGAGGTAACGAATCAAATGACTTTGCCTGTACCGCTCCCACCGGTAACGAGCGTGACCCGCCAGTTGTCGCGGCGGAGTGTTTTTGAAGCCCTCCTGCACCGCAGCCCCATCTCGCGGGCAGACCTTGCAAAGGTAACCGGCCTGTCGAAACAGACGATGTCGGAAGTCATCGACGCGTTTGGACAGCAGGGGCTGGTACGTCAGGTGGGGCGCACCAGCGGCAATGTCGGGCGGACCGCGCTGTTGTACGAATTGAGCCCCGAAGGCGGTCACGTGCTGGGCATCGATTTGGGAGCCCGGCGATTGACCGTAGCCCTCGCCGATATCGCAGGCCGGGTGCTCGCTGAAACGGACGAACCCACCGACAACCGCGGCGGCGCCTGGGCGCTCGACCAGATTGCCCGGCTCTCTGACCGACTGACGCGCGACAATCACACACACCTCAGCCGGATTCGTTCCATCGTGCTGGCTACCCCAGGGGTGGTAAACCCCAGGAGCGGCGCCATCGAGATGTCTCCCAACATCACGGGCCTCGGTCATCTCAATGTCGTAGCCCTGCTGGGAGAGAAACTCGGCAGTCCCGTCGTCATTGAAAATGACATCAATCTCGCGCTGCTCGGGGAGATATGGCACGGCTGCGCGCAAAACGTCGCCAATGTGGCGTTCCTCGCGCTCGGCAGCGGCGTCGGACTGGGACTCTATGCCAACGGCCAGCTGGTTCGCGGCGAGAACGGCGCCGCCGGCGAGATCGCCTATCTGCCACTCGGCGGCGACCCGCTGCAAGCCGAGTCCCGCCTGCAGGGCTGCCTCGAGTACCAGGTGGGCGCGACGGGTGTGCTGCGAAGATACCGCGAAGCCGGCGGTTCCGAAGTGGATTCGGTCATACAGGTGTTTGAGCGGGCGCAGGTGGGCGACCCGATTGCCGCACAAGTGATCGGCGAGACCGCGCGGTTGACTGGCCTGGCGGCTGCGGCGGTCATTGCAATGGTGGATCCACAACTGATCGTTCTGGGCGGCTCGGTCGGTGCACGTCCGGATTTTGCGGACCAGGTCGCGCGCTTGCTATTGCAACTCTCGCCGCGGCAGGTCGAAATTCGCACCAGTACCCTCGGCAGGCGTGCAGGCGTCGTTGGCGCCTTGTCCGTCGCCTTGAGCCGTCTCCATGATGCATTCTTCGGGGTGTCGGAGCTGGCGGCGTCGCTGCCACTTCCACCACCCGCGCATGGCAGCGCACGTCAATGACGCGCGAAGCTGCCTATTGCTTTGCTGCAGACCTGGGCGGAACGAAGCTCGCCGCAGCGATGGCCGATGCACGTGGCCAGATCGTGGCGGAGTTGACCGAGCCCACCGACCCGCGCGGCGCGGCGCACGTGGCCGAGCAGATCGCCGCCTGCGCCAGCAAGCTGGCGCAAACCGTCGGCATGAAAGTCACGCACGCCCGTCATGTCATGGTGGGAATTCCTGGCGCGATCGATCCGCGCACAAGCCGCGTTTCCCTGGTTCCAAACATTCCGGGCCTGGAGAATTTCGATATCCTCGGCTTTCTGCGAGACCGCTTTGGCCCGGATGCCGCGATCGACAACGACGTGAACCTCGCGATGCTCGGCGAGCGCGCGCAGGGTTGCGCCAGCCAGTGCCGCAACGCGGCGTTCCTGGCGCTCGGAACAGGTGTGGGGCTCGGCCTGCTCATCGATGACAAGCTGTTTCGGGGGGCGAGTGGCTCAGCAGGGGAAATCGCCGACCTGCCAATCGGGCGCGACCCGACTTCGCACATCCCATCTACCAGCGGAGCGTTCGAGCTCGAGGTGGGCTCCCTCGCCATCGTGGAGCGATACCGGCGCCAAGGTGGAACTGCGGCCACCACGGTCCGTGACATTTTCAGACTCCTCGAGCAAGGAGACGAAGTGGCGGCGTCAGTCCTCGACACGACGGCGCGCTGGGTGGCTCTCGCTGTAGTGTCACTGCAATCACTACTCGACCTGGAGCTCATCGTGTTCGGGGGAAGCATCGGCGTGCGTCCCGAGCTGTATGAGCGCGTTCAACGGGCCCTTCCCGGCCTCTTTTCACGACCCATTGCTATCGCACCCAGCCGGCTTGGCGATCGCGCGGGGCTTGTCGGCGCCGCGTGGGCCGCGGCGCAGGCCCTGGCCCATCCTTCATCGCCGGTGCCCGGCGGCCGCTAGAACTTCGCGCGCACCCCGAGCGCGTAACGCTTCTCGAACTGCGTGGTGTTCAGTTTCATGTCCGGCCAGACCAGGTAGTACTTCTCTTTCTCGCCGCCGAGGTTCGAGCCGTCCAGGAATACCTGGAAGTGGTGCGCGAAGCTGTAGCTGGCCGAGGCGTCGATGTACGTTGTGGGCGCCTGGTATTCCTCGAAGCCGGTGATGCCGCCGTAGTCCTGGCTGACTGCGCGCTTGGAACGATAGTTGCCGGCGATGCGCAGCTCCAGGCTCTTGTCCTGGTACCACAGGATCAGGTTGCCCTGCTCCTTGGAATTTTCCTGGAACGGAATCGTGTTGCCGGCGACATCCGTGCCTACGTTGCTCGGCGAAAAGGTGAAGTTGGCGTCTATGCCGGTGTTGCGCAGCATGCCGGGCAGGAAATCGAAAGCCTGCTTCCAGCCGAGTTCGAGGCCGTGCAGTGACTTTCCGCTGCCCTGGCTGGGGCCGCTGATCCCTACACACCGGTTGCGCACCACGCCGTCCTGATCGGGCAGATCGCAGCGCGTGGTGCCCGCCTGGGCAATGAAACTCGCCACGTCGACGTAAAAGACGGCAACGCTGAGCATGCTGGAGTGGCCGAGGTAGTACTCCAATGACAGGTCATAGTTCTGCGAGCGCCAGGGGTCGAGCTTGGGGTTGCCGCCCTGCTGGCCACCATACACCGCAAATACCGACGGCGGACCGGCGGTGAAGGCGTAGTTCAGCGTCAGGCCGCCACCCCACTGGTCAAGGTCGAGCAGCTGCATGTTCTTTGAGTAGGCCATGCGCAGCTTGAGATTGTCGTTCAGGTCGACGAACAGATTGGCCACCGGCAGCACATCGGTGAAGGTCCGCTTGGTCTGCACGATGCCACCGTCGTGCGGGTTGACGTAGTAAGCCACGGCGTCCGGGCTGACACTGTGCTGATCGATGTTGAGATTCGTCCGGATCAGCTTCACACCCACGTTGGCGCCGTAGTGGAAGCGGCTTCCGCCCGAGAAATTCGCCTGCAGGTAACCCTGCGTCTGGCTCACGTCCACGCGCCAGGTGCCAGCCGGATCATGATCGCGGATCTCGCCCGGATAGAGCGAGTTCTGGAACGCCAGCACGTCGTCCATGATTTTCGGGTCGAGGTCGTAGACGCTGATGCCCTGCACGTCGGCGAGGTGGTTATAGAGCCGCGTGGTGTTGCCAATAATGGATGCCAGTTGGCTCGGGTTGTAGCCCACCAGTGGATTGGCGCGGAAAAATCCAGTGACGGGGTCGCCGGCCTTGCAGGCTCCGGCAATGCCCTGGCCGTCGAGCACGATGTCGCCGGCCTTGTAGTGCTGATAGCAACCACCGGCGACCGGGATGCGGGTCGACAGATCTTCGTTGCCCGTGACCGGATCGACCGGGTTGTAGTAGGCCTGTCCGGCGTAGACGGGCGCAATCAGCGCGAAGTTCTCGTCGTCGGTGCTGCGATTGCCCTGCCGCAACCCGAAATCAAGTCTCACGTTGTGGTCGCTGAACTTGTAGTGCCCGTCGGCACGCAGCACCTTCATGGTTGAGCTTTGATCGTAGTCGCCTTCCGAAGCGACTGTCTTCAACGCGTAGGCGTTCGGATTCTGCAGCGTCGCGAGCAGCGACGACGGCAGGCCTATCCCCAGGTGATCGCCGCCGAAATCGATGGTCGCGGGAATCGTGTTCGGCGCGATGCCGTAGGGATTGAAGGCGCGCGGGCCATTGGCGGTTGCATAGACGTAGGTGGCGGGCGGCACCGGATCAGGGAATGCATCCACCGGATCGTTTTTCCAGATCGAGCCGTCCGAGAGCGCGTACTGCAGGTAGCTCTCCATGTGCAGCGCGCTGGCGTTGGCGTAGATGCCGCGAATTTCGCCCGTGAACGGCCCGCCATTGTCGTAGCTGAGCTGCAGGTTGAAGTTGCGCGACTGCGTCTTGGTCACGTTGTCATCGGCATAGGTCTCGATGTCGCCGATGTAGAACTGGCGCTTCGAGGTCACATAGAAATCGTTGAGCGGCCCGCCGCCGTCGGCGCCGTTGTAGCCGTCATAGACCTGCACGCCGGTATTGCGCTCGGTGAGCGGCAGGAAACTGGCGCCGTCCCAGTTGGCGGAATTGAGCTGATAGCCGGTCTGGCGGTCGTAGCTCTTCTGGTTGGTGTAGAACATGTCGGAGATCAGCTTGAAGCCGCCGCCAAAGTCGGCCTGCAACGAGAGGTTGAAGCCGAGGCGCTTCTTCTCGACCTGCTCATCGATCGCAGCGTAGTCGGCGGTGTTGTAGTACACGCCGTTCGCCTTGCCGTCGCCGTTGACGTCGACATCGCAGCCATGCCCGTCGCTCGAGCTGTCGAAATAATGCGTCGGATCGTCCGGGTTGCCGCCATAAGTGCACTGCGAGGGATGCAGCATGGTCAGGCCTGAGGGCAGCGGCCCGCCGTTCAAGGCGCCGAGGAAACCCGTATCGCCCACGGTGTTGTCGGAGGTCTCGCTCACCAGCTCGCCGGAATACTGTCCCATGCCGTCGAAGGAATGTTCGAGCGTGACGTCCGAGTACGCGGCTGAGGCCACGAAGCCCCAGCGCTCCGCGTGGAAGCCGATCAGCCCGTCCATCTCCGGCTGGTACTTGTCGGTCTGGCTGCCATGCAATGCCGAGGCGGCGCCGGCCGTGGTCCAGCCCTGCTGCAGGTCAAAGGGCCGGCGCGTCTTGAGGTTGATGGTGCCGGTGATGCCGGAATTCAGCAGGCTCGCGGAAGGCGATTTGTTGACGTCAGCCCCGGAGAACAACTGCGAGGGAATGTCGCCGAAATCCGGTTGCACGCTCACGATCGAGCCCGCGGTGAGAAACGCCTCGCCGTTGAGCAGCGTGCCCACCTGCGGCAGGCCGCGGATGTTGACCGAGGTGCCCTCGCCGCCATCGCGGTTGATCTGCACTCCAGTGATGCGCTGCAGGGAATCAGCGATGGTGGTATCAGGGAGTTTGCCGATGTCCTCGGCCGAGATGCTGTCCTGGATCACGTCGGCGTTGCGCTTGAGCTCGACGGAGCGCTGCTCCGATGCGCGCACGCCGGTCACAACGATTTCCTCGAGCGTGCCCGTATCCGGCGGCGGAGCCGCGGCATAGGCGCCCACGCCCGACAAGGACAGCAGGCTCATCACCGTAAGCAGTTTTTTCTGTTTGAACATGTCCTTCCCCCTGTCTCTAAAAACTATTTTGGCAATGGAGCGACCACGACTTCCATTTGCCACTTTTCGGTCACGTGATCGAGATGGCACTGGTAACCGTAAAAAGTGCCATCGAATATGTGCTGGAACAGGCATGCGCGCTCGCCGGTTTCCACCGGATTGTTGGCGACCGGCTCGAACGCGCCGTCGGGCGCGCCCGAATAGAACACTTTGACCTGCCAGTCACCGCGATGCGCGTCATCGTAGCGGTTTGGGTAAACCTCGGTGGCCATGTAGTAAATACCTTTGGCGTCGCCTCGCGCACCGGGTAAGTACATCAGAGTAGGCGCCGCCACGGTTTCGACCGTGTGCAGCAGCAGTTTTTCCGGCGCGCGATCCAGCGCCGCTACCGTGTCAGCGCTGCGGCTGGCGATATCGAAATAATCGTTGTCGTTGCCGCGGTACCAGGTCAGGAAGAAACGGCCACTGACCGGGTCACGGAACAGGTTCGGATTCTGGTTGCGCTCCTGCTGCACGGGCTGCACCAGGTTCTTGATCTCCGTGAGCTGCAAGCCGTCTTCTGAACTGGCAAGCACGATGCGGCTGGCGGGTGTGTCGTAGTCGCGGGTGATGGCAAAATAGAGCGTATCCGGATGCGCTGGATCAGCACCCTTGAGCACCGAAGGCCAGCGGGCATTCAGCCACAACGGATTTTTTTCGTACTTGGTCCAGTGGACCAGATCATTGCTGCGCGCCAGGCCCACGCCGCGGCCGTTGTTGAGGCCGTACCAGGCCCAGTAGCGGAAGCCGCCGCGATTCATCTCCAGCACCGATAAGGTGTGCGGCTGCTGGTCGCCTTCCCAGTCCTGGGGCGGCAGGTCGAGCAACTGCGGCGCCCGCAGCGGCAGGTAGTTCGGCGCAGCCATCGCGGCGGCGGCCACAACCAGTGCCGCAACTAACCCTGCGGGGAACGCCATTCTCGTGTTCATGGGTTCTTCCGCTCGCCAATCAAGGCATTGTTGATGAGCGGCCGCGCCCAGAAGCCGACGCTCAGCACGCAACCGAAGGTTACGTACAGCAGCAGCATGCCGTTGCGGAGGCCAAAGTGGTCCGCCAGTTGCCCGATCAGGAACGGAAATACCGCACCGCCCATGATGCCCGTGCACAGGATGCCGGCAAACGGACCGTGGTGTGATGGCACCGAATTCAGCGCCAGCGAAACGATGGTGGGCCACATGATCGAGGCGAACAGGCCAACCGCTGGAAACGCCAGCAGCGAAACATGCGCCGGCCCGAACAGAGCGAGTGTCAGCATGGCGATGGCGCCAGTCGAAAATGCAATCAGCACGCGGCGGCTGTCGAAGAGCTTGAGCAGCAGCATGCCGATGAGGCATCCCACCGTCATCAAGCCCCAGAAATAGGCCACGGCGGACGCGCCCTGAACGTCCGGATTGTAACCGTGGTAGCGGAACAGGAATTGCGAGATCCAGTAGGAAGTACCCTGTTCGCAGCCCACGTAGGCGAAAATCATCAGGAAGTACAGCACAACGACGCGGTTGCGCAGCAGCTCACGGTACATGCCGAGTGTCCCGGCCGACTCGTCCGCGGTGCGCTCGACGCTTGGCAACCGCACCGCGGCGACGATCACAACCATCACCGCCGTCGCCAGCGTGAACAGCCAGTACATTGATGCCCACGGCAGCGCGGGGGGCGTCAGGCGTGCCAGCAGGCTCACTGCCGCACCATGCGGCACACCGGGCTTCAAGTGGTCAAGCAGGTATGCGAGCACCAGTGGACTCACGAATGACGCGGCGCCAAACACGAGTTGCGCAAACGCCGAGTAGTAGGCGAAATGCTCTTCACCGCCGGCGACGCGCAGCAGCGGATTGATCGCCACCTGCAGCGCTGCGAAGCCCGCGCCGATGGCGAACAGCGAGACAATCGCGATTGAATAGGTTGGCTCGAGCGCGAAACTCAGTGCGCCGGCCGTGCACAGCACGAATGAAGTCACCATCAATTTCTTTTCGCCCCAGCGCTCGACCAGGAAGCCTGCCGGGATCGAGAACACGCCGTAGGCGATGAAAAAGGCCAGCGCCAGCGTGCCCGCCATGCCCTCCGAGACGTGGAAGTCGCGGATGATGAAGGGCACCAACGGACCCAGTATGTTCGTGACGAACGAAATCACGATGAAGATCAGGAACACGAGCCAGACGATGAAGAGGCTCCGGGCGCGTTGAGGTTTGCTGTTCAAGATTTCTCCCCTGCTATTCCGTGTCGGTAATCTTTCTGGCGCGCTCGAAATGCCCGGCTTCGCGGCCAGCCAACGCGGCCAGTGCCAGCGTCATCATTTGCACCGGCAGGATTTCAAGTATCGGCTGCAGCGCCGGATCACTGTCGGGCAGCCGGAACGGACGCTGCGCCGCATCCACGCCAATTTCGTCGCAGGACCCGCCGTTGGCTACGAGGTCGGCCGCGAGGCGCCGATTGAGCGCGCGCGTGGGCTCAGGGCCGTCAAACACGCCGATCCACATTTCCGGGTGCAGCATCTCCAGCGGACCGTGGCGGAAAGCGGCGCTGCTCATGCCTTCCGTATGCAGCCGCGTGGCTTCCTTCATGATGAGGGCGCCAGTGCCCACCGCGCTCAACGAGCTGCCGCGCCCGGCGAAGAACAGGTGCCGCTTGCCGCGCAGGCGCCCGGCGAGTGCCTCCACATGCTGGGGCCAGCCCTGCAGGTATTGCCCGGCGAGTGCCGCGGCGGCCGCAAGGCGCGCCAGCGTCTGTTGTTCGTCGCGGCCACCCATGACGGCCGCAAGCCACTGCAGCATCAGCATGCCGGCGACGTAGGTCTTGCAGGACACCGAGTGCTCCGGTCCGGCCTGCGCCAGCAAGGCAAGGCCAGCACCGCGTGCCAAGGGGCTCCCGGCCGTGTTGGTTACGCCCAGCACGGTGGCGCGCGTGTTCGCTTCCAGCAGCCGCACGGTTTCCGCGCTGGCGCCCGACTGCGAAGCGGCGATCACCAGCGTCTGCTCGTCGCAGAGCGCCAGCCCGTAGTGGATCAGTTCGGAGGTCTCCATCATCACTGGAGTTTGCCCCGCCGCGATGAGCGCCAGGTTCAGCGGATGGAAGGTGTGATACGAGGAGCCCATGCCCGTCAGCACGACGCGCTTCCAGGCGCGCGCGCCAACGAACTGCTGCACCTGCGACCACCGTCCTGGCGCGGCCAGCCAGGCGAACGTGTCACGCAGCGCCTGAGGCTGGGCCATGATGTCCTGGAAATACCGCCCTTCCAGCACCGGGAGCGGAGCCGCGTTCAGCATGGCCGCAAACCTCCGGGAATTGCAGCTGCATTCACCATCACTGCAAATCTCCCGTATAGCGATGGCGCCAGACCGCCGCGGCGCCGATCAGCGGCGCCTCACTACCCAACGCGGCCACATCAATCTCAACCAGATTGGCAGGCACCTGCGTGCAGTTGCTGCGCACCACGGCGCGGATGACCGGCATGAACAGATCGGCGCTGTCCATGACGCTGCCGGACAACACGATCGCATCCGGAGTGTAGAGAGAAATGAGGTTGGCGATGCCGATGCCCAGATAGCGCCCGGCGCGCTCGACCTCGGAGCGCGCCTGCGCGTCGCCGCGCCGCGCCCGCGCGCACAGTGCCGCCGCTGTCAGCGTGTCGCGCTGCGGGTAATCGGTTGGCAGGTTTGCGCGCGCATGCGCGGCAATCGCCGGGCCGCTGGCGAGCACTTCCCAGCAGCCGCGCGCGCCGCAGTAACACAGCGGGCCGGAGTCATCGATCACATGATGACCGATTTCAGGATGCGCGCCGCCGACACCGCGATACAGCGCACCGTTCAACACGATGCCGCCACCAATGCCGGTGCCGATCGTGACGCAGATAAGATTGCGGCGGCCGCGGCCCGCGCCCCACTGCAATTCACCGAGCACCGCGGCATCGGCGTCGTTCTCCATCGCCACTTCGACACCAAAGCGACTGGCCAGCGTGGCGACCGGATTGGCGCCCTGCCATCCGGGCAGAAATTCAACCTGGCCGATCTCGCCGCTCAAGGGATCGACCGGACCGGTGCAGCCAATTCCGATGCCGCGTAATTCCACGCCTGCGTTCGCACGTACGCTGTCCAGCAGGTCACCAACTCGCCCCATGGCCGAATCGAAGCCTTCCTCCGCGGCAGTAGGCGTTTCCGCCCGGCCGAGCACCCTGCCCGATGCATCGATGGCGCCGACCGCGATCTTGGTGCCGCCGATATCGACCGCCCCCGTTACCACCTTGCCTGGTGCCGCGCTGCCGCTCATGGTTGCTTCGACCGCCACTCGAGCACGGCGCCGCTGTGCCCCGGCAGGCTGATGGTCCAGCCGCCGCGCTCAGCGCTCACGGCCACGGCATCACCTTCAGTGAGCTGGCGGACATCGCGCACCGCGAGTGTGCTGTCCACATGCGTGCGCAGCGCACTGGGGCCGTGGTTGGCCAGCACGAAGTAGCCGCGATCCTTTGAGATAAGGGCGGATGCTTCCACCGAGGGTTGGTCGGTGCTCACAATGGCCCGCACGCCGCCCCAATCGCGCAATGCGCGGTACAGGCGATAGTTGATTTCGTGGCCCTCGAAAGCCGCGGGCTGGCTGCCCAGCCAGGCTTCGAGCGGATACGCCGACAGCAGCGTGCGGCCCTTGCCGTAGCGGTGCGCAACGAGCGCCGGCCTGTTGTCCTGATCTACTGCGATGACCTCGCCGTCACCAACCTGCAAACCAGTACCCCAGAATTTCGCGGCGGCTCCGGGCAGCACAAAGTGGAAACGCTCTCCAGCCTTGAGGCTCCCGAGTGGCTTGACGATCTTCAGCGTGACCTCGCTGGAAACGACCGTGTCGGTCATGCGCGCGCCGAAGAGCTCCGTCATGTCAGGTATGGCGCCATCGGCCGCCAGCGAGGCATACAGCACACCGCCGCCCTGCACATAGGCGCGCGCGCGTTCCCAGAAGTCCGTGTGCAGATGCACGAACACCGGATCGGTGGCCGTCAGCGGCGAAGGCAGCAACAACAGTGGGTACTGCTCCCAATTCGTCGCCTCGCGCGGCAGCGCAGGCTTGAGACCCGCGCGATGCGCGAGGATGAAAGCCGACAGCGTCGAACTCATCACCCATTGGTTGCCGTCGTAGGGCGTGGGTTCCTGGCCGTTCACCGCGCCGCCCTCGGCCACGGAAACGTAGGGCGCCACTTCGGGACCTTTGAGCCCGAAGCGCGAGAAATCACCGTGCGTGCGCGACCATTCCTCCGGAATGACGATCGCGGCATCGGCCGCGGGCACCGTCAGTTCATGCAGGTCCATGTGCGCAACTATCTTCGAAAAAGCCTGGAAAGCCAGGCCCTGCGGACGCATCTGGCGATCCCAGGTCGTCAGTCCGAACTGCGTTTCGTGCGGCGAGCGCAGGTACGGCACCTTGTGGTACTGCGCAGGCGCGGCATCCGTGTAGCACCACAGCAGAAATCCGTTGGCGCCCGCACCGAGGGCCGAGTAGAGACTCACCTGGTCAAATGCGACGATGTTCTCCGGCGAATACTGCGCCGTCGATGCGCCCATCTCCTGCACCATCACCGGCCGCCCGGCGTCGCGGCTCAGCGTGGTTTCGAACGCGGCGCCATAGGTGCTGCGCTCGGCCACCATCGGATCCGGAAACAGATCGGGCGTGTAAATCGTGTAGGGATGCACGCTGAAGAAATCCACGTCCGCGGCAATCGTGTCGGGACGGAACGGGCCGTGCTCCATATCCTGCGTGCTGACGCCCGCGACGATGGGGTGCATGTGATCGTACTTGCGCAAGCCGCCGCCGATCAGCCGGGTCCAGTTCACCGCCATCGCATCGGTGGTGCCGGGCGCGATCCAGAACGGCGGCTCGTCGGTCAGGTCCCAGGCGAGGATCGCGGTTTCGTGCGCGTAGCGGCGGCCAAATTCCTGCGCCTGGTTGGTTTCGAGGCGCAGCATTTCCGGATCGGACTGCGGATTGCGCCCCATGCGCCATGGCACGTCCCAGTAGGCTTCGCCAACCTCGCCGCCGACGAACAGGGAGGGATGCAGGTAGATGTGATACTTGTGCGCCAGTGCCAGTAGCGCGTCGAACTGCGCGAAGGCCTCGGGATTGTAATCGCCGGGACGCGGCTCGAACCAGGCCCACATGAGATCGAGCCGCACGGTGTTGAATCCCATGCGTGCCATCTGCGCGAAGTCCGCCTCGATGTCCTGCGGATCCCATTGCAACGGCCACTGCATGGCCGCCTTGGCCGGCACCCAATGCGCGCCGAGCACCAGGAAACGCTGGTCACCGCGCATGAAGTAGTTGCCGTCGAGTCGCACGGCCGGCAGCCGCTCGTCCGCCGCCGGCGCAGCCGATGCGCCCTGCGGCACAGCGAAGCCTATGGCGATCAGCAGCAATGGCAACCGCCACGCGATTCCCGGCGTCGTACGCATTATTCGCAGCCCCCAATCCTTTGCGGATCCTGCCTTCTGGTTATCATCATAGTATCATATGTACATTTGCTTTCCAGAGCTATACTGGGTGCTTAAGGGTCCGGATGGATAGTCATGCGCAAGCGGGCCGCTGAAAAGACCGCGGGTACGCTGCCGCTCGATCTGCGTATCGAGACCGACAGCTACGTGCCCTATTACCAGCAGATCGTCGATCAGGTGCGCGCGCATATCAAGTCAGAAGCGCTGCGCGAAGGCGAAGTGTTCCATTCCGAGGGCGAGATCGCCGCCGCGCTCGGCATCAGCAAGATGCCGGTGCGGCAGGCATTCCTCAAACTGCGCGCCGAGGGGTTGCTGGTCATCGCCAAGGGCAAGCGTCCGGTCATTGGTTCGAGCCAGGTGCCGTGGAATTTTCAGCAGCTGCGCGGCTTCAGCGAGGAAATGCGGCGGCGCGGGCTGGTGCCCTCAGCCAAGGTGCTGAGCCTCAAACGTACCGCGGCCGACGCGGAAACGGCGCAGGCGCTGCGCCTGAGCGCGGGCGATGCGGTGTTTGCGCTGCGACGGCTCCGCTACGTCAATAACGAGCCGGTGGCGCTGGTGACCAGCTTCCTGCCGGTCGCGCTGTTTCCCGATCTGGAGAAGCAGGACCTGGGCAAATCATCGCTGTACGCGATCTTCGAGAAGATCTATCGCCGCAAGCTCAACTGGGCCGAGGAAGAGATTGGCGCCACCACTGCGACCGAAGAGATCGCGCGCGTGCTCGACACGTCGCCAGGCAAGCCCCTGTTGTTTGTGCGCGAGACGACCTATGACATGCAGCGCAAGGCCATTGAACACAGCCACTCGCTGCTGCGCGCGGACCGCTACAAGGCGACCGTGGTCTCGATCCGCAAGCGTTAGATGAACGCCGGGCGCTAGTGCGCGGCGTTGCCGTAGCGCAGCGTCAGCTCGCGGGTGGTCGAGGCGTAGAGTCCCTGCGGAACCGGCAACACCGCCACGCCGCCCGTAGCGGGCACCACCAAAATAATGCGTTGCTCACCCCGCACTTCGAGCTGCTGGAAGGAGCCGGGCTGTACGGCGAACTCAAGGCGAATCGGCCAGCCGTGGCCCTGCACCGGATGGAGTTTCAGTTCGCCCTCGCCGGCGAGCCGATCGAGCGCCACGCGCAGTGCGTTGCGGTCCCAGGTCTGCAGCAGCTCCGGCGGCGCCGTGCCGGTTGCAGATTCAACAACCAGCTCGTTGACCGGCGGTTCCGCTGCTGCTGGCGCGTGGTGCCAGGGCCAATGGGCATGCCAGTGCGAGGGCTCGAGCCGCTGCATGTGGCTGCAGCCGGCCAGCAGCACCACGACGAGCAGCGCAGTCCATGCGTCCGGCGGGCGCGGCAAGTTGCGGCGGGTGTTGTCGGTCACGGCTGGTTCCTTGTGTCTGTGGCGGGTTCGAACGGCGCGATTGGTCGCGGTCGGCGCCCGCGTTTGCGTAACATACGCGAGCGCGGCGGAATTTATCAGCTGTCGGCTTTTTTCGACACGAGATGCATCCCATGGAGACAGCGCGAGCAGGCACGGCGAAACCACAGTGGGCAACGCTGGCCATCGGCGGCGGGAGCTGCCGTGTCGATCTCGCCAACCCGCACGATCTGTCGGTCGGCTTCAATTTCGACGGCGCGGATCCACGCTGGTTTGACGCGCCGCGCTCGCACAGCGAGCCGCTGATCAGCGGCGGGTTCATCGGACTGGTGCGCAGCGGCGGCAGCTGCAACTGCAGCACCATTTCGCTCACGCCGCATTGCGACGGCACGCACACCGAGAGCGCCGGCCATCTCACGCGTGAGCGCTTTGACGTGCGGCAAGTGGTGCCCGCCCGGCTGTTGCCGGCGCTGTTGCTCAGCGTAACGCCGAGCGCTGCCCGGAACGATGGTGAAAGCAGCCGCCCGGCCCCCGTCGCCGGCGATCTGCTGATCACGCGCGCTGCGCTCGAACTGGCCTGGCCCACAAGGCTTGAATTTGCGCCAGAGGCGCTGGTGGTGCGCACGCTGCCGAATCCACTGTCGAAGCGGCAGCGCGATTACCGTGCTGAACCGGCGCCATTCCTGTCCTTGCCGGCCGCCGAACTGCTGGTCGAGCGCGGCATCGAGCACCTGGTACTCGATGTGCCCTCAGCGGATCGCGTCTCCGACAACGGGTTATTGACGGCACACCGCGAATTCTTCGGACTACCGGCCGGTGAATCGGCGCGCGCGGCGTTGCGCCGCCCGCAATGCACGATCACCGAATTTGCCTACATCGCCGACCACATTGCCGACGGCGCGTACCTGCTGAGCCTGCAGTTTCCTTCGCTGGCCGGCGATGCGCTGCCCTCACGACCACTGCTGTACCCGGTGCAGCGCCCATGAGCGCAGCCGGCGCCACACATCCCGGGCGCGAGCAGGCACTGGCGCTCGATCGCGTCGACGAACTGCAGCACCTGCGCGCGCGTTTCGCACTGCCGCGCAATGCGGCGGGCGCCGAACTCAATTACCTGTGTGGCCACTCGCTGGGGCTCGCACCGATCGCGGCCCGCGCACGCGTGCTGGAGGAACTGGAGGACTGGGAGCGCCTCGGGGTGCAGGGGCATGAGCACGGCCGGCGCGCCTGGATCGGATACGCCGAGCGCCTGGCGCCGCCGCTCGCTGCGCTGGTGGGCGCCGGGGCCGGCGAAGTCGTGGCGATGAATTCGCTGACCGTCAACCTGCATCTGCTGTTGGCCAGTTTTTATCGGCCGGCCGGCGCACGCCACCGCATCCTCATCGAGTCGGGAGCGTTTCCGTCGGACCGGCACGTGGTGCAGTCGCAGCTGCGCTGGCACGGCCTCGATCCAGCCGAGGCGCTGCTGGAACTGGCGCCGCGCCCCGGCGAAGAACTGCTGCGCATGGAGGACATTGACGCATGCATCGGTGCAGCGGGAGAGTCGCTCGCCTTGGTGCTTTGGCCGGGCGTGCAATACCGCACGGGGCAGGCGTTCGAGCTCAAGCCAATCGTAGGCACCGCACGGCGACACGGCGCTACAGTAGGTTTCGATCTCGCCCATTCGATCGGCAACCTGCCGCTTGCGCTGCACGACAGCGGCGCCGATTTCGCCGCCTGGTGCAGCTACAAATATTTGAACGGCGGCCCTGGCGCGATCGGTGGCGCCTTCGTGCATGAGCGGCACGCGCGCGATGAACGCCTGCCGCGCCTTGAGGGCTGGTGGGGGAGCGAGCCCACGACGCGCTTTCGCATGAGCGGCGCGTTCGAGCTCACACCCGGGGCAGCGGGCTGGCAGCTGAGCAATCCGCCAGTGCTGTCAGCGGCACCGCTGCTGGCGTCGCTCGAGTTGTTTGCGGAGGCCGGGATGGCGCGGCTGAGAACCAAATCGCGCGCGCTCACTGCCTTCCTGCACGCCTCGCTGCAGGCGGCCTGCGGCGAAAACATCGAGATCATCTCGCCCGCCGACGCCGGGCAACGCGGCGCGCAATTGTCGATCCGCGTGCGTGGCGGCAGCGAGCGAGCGCGGCGCGTGCATGAAGCGCTTGGCCAGCGCGATGTCGTGGGCGACTGGCGCGAGCCCGACACGATCCGCCTGGCGCCCGTGCCCCTCTACAACAGCTTCTTCGACGCGTGGCGGGCCGCCGGCGAACTCGCTGCGGCCATCCGCACGGCAGAGCCGTGAGCGCGACACCGCGCGGCGCAACCGCGGTCACAATCGTTGGCGCCGGCCCGGTGGGCACATTGCTGGCGCTGCTGCTCGCCGCCGGGGGCCGTCACGTGCGCGTGCTCGAGCGGCGAGCGGATCCGCGCAGCGGCGCGGCAGAGCGCGGCCGCTCGATCAATCTGGCACTCGCTGCCCGCGGACTTGCGGCGCTCGCGCGTGCAGGCGTGCTCGAGCGAGTGCAGCCCGAGCTGGTAGCGATGCGCGGGCGGCAATTGCACGATCGCGATGGCCGCGGACCGCTGCTCCCCTATGGGCTGCGCCCGGAGGAAGTGATCTACGCTGTCGATCGCGCGCGCCTCAACACGGCACTGATCGAAGCCGCGGCCGCCGTGCCGCTCATCGAACTGCAGTTCGGAAGACGCGCCATCGATGTCGATCCGGCAACCGGCCGCGTGAGCTGGCAGGATGCAGCCGGCAATGCCGGTGCGAACGAGTCGTCCGATACCGTGATCGGCGCCGATGGCGCCGGATCGGCGCTGCGCAACGCCCTGCAGAATCGCGGAGCACTTCAGGCCACCGAAGATCCGCTCGCGCACGATTACAAGGAACTGCATATTCCGCCGGCGGCCGGCGGCGGCTGGCCGCTCGAGCCGCATGCACTGCACATCTGGCCGCGCGGCGGGTACATGCTGATCGCCCTGCCGAATCCCGATCGCTCATTCACCGCCACGCTGTTCCTGCCGTCACTTGGCGCCGGCGGCTTCGAGGCGCTCACTGACAGCACGGCGGCGCGCGCATTCTTCGCGCGCGAGTTCCCGGATGCGCTGGCGCTGATTCCGGATTTCGACGTGCAATTCGCGGCGCACCCGCAAGGGAAACTCGGCACGCTTTATTGCTGGCCATGGCAGGTGCAGCGCGTGCTGCTGGTCGGCGACGCCGCCCACGCGATCGTGCCCTTCCACGGCCAGGGACTGAACTGCGGCTTCGAGGACTGCGTGCTGCTGGCGGAACTGCTCGAACGCGAGAGCGACTGCCAGGCGGCCTGCGCGCAGTTCGAGCACCTGCGCCGCCCAAATACGGATGCGATCGCCGCGATGGCCATCGAGAATTACCAGGAGATGCGCGACACGGTGCTGGCGCCCGGCTTCGCGGCGCGCAGGCAGTTGGCGCTCGATCTCGAGCAGCGCTATCCCGGACGCTTCATCCCGCGCTATTCCATGGTGATGTTCCACGCCGAAATCCCGTACGCGGAAGCGCAGCGCCGCGGCGCACTGCAAAGCGGCGTCATCGATGCGCTGCTGGCGTCCGGCGCCGGCGCCGACTCGGCGTTGGCGGCGCGGTTGCTGGATGAATCCGCGCTATGACGGCGGCGCTTAAAGCTCGACCTGGGTGGCCAGCACAATGACGCGCCGGTCGGGCATGCGATAGAAATCCACCGCCTGCGTACTGCGCCGCTGCATCCACGCGAACAATCGGCGGCGCAGGCCGTCGTAGCCGCCGCGCGGGCGCGGACGCACCAGGTGCCATCCCAGGAAGAATGAGCAGTCCTGGCCGAACAGTTTCAATCCCCGCACACGGCTCTGCTTCAGCGCCTCGCTGACATCTGGCGTTTCCATGAAGCCAAAGCGCGCGGTGATCAGTATTACGCCTTCCGGCAGCGTGTCGATGCGCACCCGATCGCCCGGATCCTGGCGCGGCGTACGCACGAATTCCATGTGCAGGAATACAATGCGCTCATGCGCGACATGGTTGTGATCCAGATTGCGCAGGAACGCGGTGGGAACGTAGTGCGGCTCGCTGACCAGGAACACCGCGGTGCCGGGCACCCGTATCGCGGACGCCAGCAGCTGCGGCAGCTCCTTCAACGGCACCGCCATGGCACGCAGCGCAGCCCGCAGCAGGCGCCGGCCAAAGCGCCAGGTCATGAAAACACCGTACAGCAGCGTCGCAAACAGCAACGGCACCCAAGCTCCCTGCGCAAACTTGGCCAGGTTTGCCACGCTGTACAGCAGGTCGATGACCAGCAGCGGCCCGAAACACAGCGCTACCTTCCAGCCAGACCAGTTCCAGCGCGAGGTAGCCAGCACGATTCCCAGCACGGTCGTGACGCCCATGGTGCCGGAGACCGCCGCGCCATAGGCCGCACCGAGTGCGTCCGAAGAGCCGAAGCCGACGACGAAAATGCAGACCGCGATGAATACAAATGTGTTCACGACCGGCACGAAGATGTGCCCGTGCTCGTGCGCCGAGGTCTGCAGCATGCGCAGGCGCGGTAGCAGGTCGAGCTGCACGGCCTGACGCGTCACCGAGAATGCGCCGGTGATGGTGGCCTGCGAGGCGATGATCGCCGCCAGCGTCGCCAGCACCACCATCCACGGCAGCGCAGGTGCCGGCACCAGCGCGAACAGCGGCTTGTGTACAGCGGCCGGATCACCGAGCACCAACGCGCCCTGCCCGAAATAGCTGAGCAGCAACGCCGGCCACACCACGGCGAACCAGGCGAGGCGCACCGGACCCTTGCCGAATGAGCCCATGTCGGCATACAGCGCTTCGCCACCAGTCACGGTCAGGAATACGCCGCCAAGAATCGCCAGCGACACGCCCTGGTGCGTGCGCAGCAGCTGCAGGCCATATTCGGGATTGAGCGCGGCCAGGACCTGCGGGTGGCGCATGATCGACTCGGCGCCGGTCCAGGCGAGCACTGCGAACCACAGCACCATGACCGGTCCAAAAAGCCGGCCGACATGCGCGGTGCCACGGCTCTGGATCGCGAACAGCAGCACGATGATCACCAGCGTCGCCGGCACCACTGCGTGCGTCAGTCCGGGGCTGAGCAGCTCGAGGCCCTCGACCGCACCCAGCACGGAAATCGCGGGCGTGATCAGCGCGTCGCAATAGAACAGCGCAGCGCCCATGACCGCCAGAGCGATGATCGCGCGGCCCCAGCGTGGAGTTTCCTCAAGCCGTCGCTGCACCAGCGCGAACAGCGAGAGGATGCCACCCTCGCCTGCGTTGTCGGCGCGCATGATCAGCATTACGTACTTGAGCGTGACGATCGCCAGCAGGCTCCAGAATATCAGCGACAGCACGCCGAGCAGCGCCGCCGGCTGCGGCGGCCCTGCGCCAGTGGCATTCAGGGATTGCTCGAGCGCATACAGCGGGCTGGTGCCGATATCGCCGTAGACGACACCGATCGCGCCGAGGGTGGCTCCGGCGGAAAGGCGTTTGCGATTCACGGCTGTGCCGCTCCAGTTGCGACCGGCCCGACGCGCTCGAGCGTCTGGTAGGTCATTGACCAGGCGTGCCGATCATCGGCCGCATGCTCGGTGCGTGCCAGTTCGCGCCACTCGGCCGCGTCAAAGGCAGGGAAGTACACGTCGCCTTCGATTCTAGCATGCACGCGGGTCAGCTCCAGGTGTGTGGCCAGCGGCAGCGCCTGCCGGTAAATGTCGGCGCCCCCAATCACGCAAAGCTCCGGAACCAGCGCGCAAATCTCGAGCGCCGCCGGCAGATCGGCCACGGCCTCAACGCTTGCCGGCAGCTGTTGCGGAGAACGTGTTGCCACCAGGTTGCGCCGCCCCGGCAGCGCGCGGCCGATTGCTG
Source organism: Gammaproteobacteria bacterium (assembly GCA_003162555.1). GTDB lineage: Bacteria > Pseudomonadota > Gammaproteobacteria > Steroidobacterales > Steroidobacteraceae > FEN-1191. The sequence continues at coordinate 33,107 of PMNQ01000236.1, forward strand.
CGAAAGTGCGCCGCCCCATCAGTATCGGCCGGCCCATGGTCAGCGATTTGAAGCGCCGCAGGTCGTCGGGCAGGTGCCATGGCAGCGCGCCGCTACGGCCGATCACGCCGTTGTCGGCGAGCGCCGCGATGATCGTGACCTTCAAATCAGCGACTCTTGCGCTGCCGGGATTTGGGACGTTTCGCCGGCCACAACATCGTGCCGCGGCAATCCTCGCCGCCGCAGCGGCAGGCGTAGATCGTGTCGATGTTGGGCGGATCGTCCTTGTCGCGACGGATGGAGTAGTCGTATTTCAGCTCTTCGCCGGGCTGAATCGTCTCGATGGCTTCGATGTAAATGCGGCGGTCTTCCGTGACCGATTCGCAGTTCGGGTCACAGCCGTGATTGATGAAACGCGCGTCGTTGCCGTTGACGCCAGCATCGATGACGACGCCGCGATCGACCGTGTACAGAAAGGTGTGGTTGTCTTCCACCGGCTTGGCGGCGTGCCGACGGTTCGCCTCGCGGTGTGAAATGCGCTCGCCCAGGTACTCGACGATGCGGGTGCCCTTGCGGATGCGGCGCGCGGCGAACACGCCCAGACCATGTACGCGTGAGCGGCGCACCTTGTAAAGAGGCAGGCGTGCGGAACTCATACGGCGATCGGCGCCTTGATCGGCGGATGAAATTGGTAATTCACGAACTCGAAATCCTCATACTGGTAATCAAACAGACTCGGTGCGCGCCGCAGCGCCAGCCGCGGCGGCGCGAAAGGCTCGCGCGCAAGCTGCAGATCAGCCTGCTCGAAATGATTCACGTACAGGTGGCAATCGCCGCCGGTCCAGACGAACTCGCCCGGCTGCAGCTCGCACTGCTGCGCGATCATGTGCGTCAACAACGCATAGGAGGCGATGTTGAACGGCACGCCCAGAAACACATCCGCGCTGCGCTGGTAGAGCTGGCAGGACAGTCGCCCCTCGGCAACGAAGAACTGGAACAGCGCGTGGCAGGGCTGCAGCGCCATGGCCGCAAGCTCACCCACGTTCCAGGCGCTGACAATGATGCGGCGCGAATCGGGATTGCTGCGCAGCAGCCGCAGCGCCTCGCTGATCTGATCGATCTGCCGGCCGTCAGCGGTTCCCCAGCTGCGCCATTGGTGACCGTAGACCGGGCCGAGCTCGCCCTGCGCGTCCGCCCATTCATCCCAGATGTGCACTCCGTGTTCGTGAAGGTAGCGCGTGTTCGTGTCGCCGCGCAGGAACCACAGCAGCTCGTGAATCACGGATGGCAGGTGGATTTTTTTCGTGGTCAGCAGCGGAAAGCCGGCCGCCAGATCGAAGCGCATCTGGTAGCCGAACAGCGCGCGCGTGCCGGTGCCGGTGCGGTCGTTCTTCGGTGCGCCCCGCGTACGCACCTGGCGCAGCAGCTCGAGATACGTCTTCATGGCGCCGGTTTGAAATTGCCGGAAGGCTGCTGCCAGCGCCGCGCAAACACAATCAGCACCACGCCCGCCAGCAACATCGGCAAGGACAGGATCTGGCCCATGGTCAGCCAGTCGCCCGCGAAATAGCCGATCTGCGTGTCGGGCACGCGCACGAATTCCACCGTGATGCGGGCGACCGAATAACACACCATGAACAGCGCCGCGGGCATGTAACGCGGCCGCGGCTTGCGCGTATACAGCCAGAGGATAGTGAACAGCAACGCTCCCTCCAGCCCCGCTTCGTACAGCTGCGTCGGATGGCGCGCGATCAGCGGCGCGCCCGGCCCATCGCTGACGCGCATGCCCCACCAACCATCAGTCGGCCGGCCCCACAGCTCACTGTTGATGAAGTTGCCGATGCGCACCGCAATGATGCCGATGCCCGGCAATGGCGCGGCGAAATCGAACACATCCCAGACGCGCCTGGCGCGCGAGTGCGCGAACAGCGCCACCGCGGTCATCACGCCGAGGAACCCGCCGTGGAATGACATGCCGCCTTCCCACAGCTTGAGCGGATACCAGATATCGGCACGCCACATGGCCTCGCCATAGAAGAGCACGTAGCCAACGCGCCCGCCGACGATCGTGCCCAGCATGGCGTAGAAGATGAAGTCATCGACGTCGCGCGCCGTCCAGGTCGAGCGGGGATCGGCCGCGCGCCGCCGCGCCAGATACCAGGCGGCGGCGAAGGCCACCAGGTACATGATGCCGTACCAGTGAATGCGGAGCGGACCGAGCGCGAGTGCGATCGGATTGATATGCGGGTAGGTCAGCATCGGGTGCGCGATTCTACCCTGAAGCGGGCCATTTCACGGCTAGGCACGCGTGACCCGGCAGAAAAAAGCCTTTAGATAGCGGGTTTCAGGAATGGCCGGGTGCACCGGATGGTCGGGGGACTGGCCACCCGCGGCCAGGATCTGCACGAAGCGGCTGTTATGGCGCGCGGCCGCCTGGATCAGGCCGGCCAGATCGTCAGCCCCCAGATGGAAGGAGCACGAACAACTGACCAGCAGC
>PMNQ01000002.1 GCA_003162555.1 Gammaproteobacteria bacterium
AGCCGCAGCGCGGTTCCCGACGCCGGCGAGAGCGAAGGACAGGAACAGGACCAGGGCAGGGGCAAGTCGCATCGCCCACTGTAGCGCCCGGGGCCGAGGTGGCGCCCGGACCGGCGCGGGCGCGAAACGCCGTGCACATGGTGTTACCGCGAGCGACACCGACGGGCGGGTTTCTTCACGGACGGCGCCACACCGGCTCGATAAGATCGACCCCCGTTGTCGCCCGAGCCCGGTTGCTTCCAACCAGCGCGGTCGCACAGCGGTCAGCCACCGACCGTCGATGCTTCCCGTTGCGCGCCTCTTCCGCCTGATCGGCCTCGGCCTCGTTGCCGGACCGCTGCTTGCCGCATGCTCACCGGTCGGCCTGCTCGTCAGCGCGACCGGCGTGGCGACCGATACCAGCATGACCTGGGACATCGTCAAGCATGTCCACGGCAAGCTCACAGAAGACGACGCGACGCCCTGCATCCGGCTCAACAGCGTGCAGCGAGCGCTGAACGCGCGCTGCGACTACGTGGCGGGCAGCATCAAGAGTGCCGACATCGCGCGCTCCGGCCTGCAGGAATGCGCGCTGGCCGCCGCCACGCGCGACCCGCGCCTGTGGCGCGCCCTGCCCGAGCTGCTCGACAAGGGCGCCACGGTAGACACCTGCCCGGGCTCGCCGCTGGTTGCGCTTGCCGATGCCGATCCCTGCCCCGATTTCGCGTCGGCGTCGCCGGCCGTGCTCGGCGCGATCAGAACGCTGGCCGAATCCGACCCGCGCGCGATCCGCCACGATGTGTTCCGCATGCTCAGTTGCCCCAAGGCGCGCGCGGCCGGTCTCGATCGCGTGCTCGTCACCTGGCTCGACCGCGGCAAGCTCGAGCCCGGCACGCTTTCGTTCAGCCCTCTCGACGCCGCCGATCCCGACCTGCTCGTCTCGCGCTTCGGCCGCGAGCTCGAGGTCGCCGGCCACAAGCCCGAAGCGGCGCTCGACGGCTACGAAGGCAGCCTGCCGAGCGGCTTCGAGCTCGCGCTGCGCAACAGCAACTGGGCCGCGCTCGATTGGTGGCTCTACCGTCTGCCGCAGCTCGCCAACCTCGCGCCGCCGCAAGGCGGTGGCCAGCTCGGCTGGGTGCCGCTGCAGCGCGTGCTGCAGCCCGGCTTCCTGGTGTATCCGCAGACGCAGCGCGACATGGTCGGCTTTCTGATGGCGCGCGGTGCGAATCCGCGGCAGAAGCTCCCCTTCGATCCCAGCAAGACCGTGAGCGCGTTCGCCGCGGAGATGAACAGTCCGATGCTTGCCGTGCTTCAACCACCCGCGACGAGATCCGCCACCTTGGCCGACCCGCGCGCCACGATGCCTGCGCTGCTCGAGGCGACGCCGCCGGTCCGCCACGCCGCGCGCCTGCAGCCGCAGGCACCGGGCAAGCTGGACACACCCGCGCAACGCTGACGCTTCCAGCCGACACGCTCAGTGCGTGTGCCGGTGATGCAGATCGGGATAGTGCGCGTGCCGGTGCGACAGCGCCGCATGCGCGTGCGGATGGACGTGCGGCTCGCTGCCGTCCCACGCGAAGTCGTGATCGTGACGGTGATGCGCGTCGTGGCGATGCGGATGCGTATGCGAAAGCGCCTCGTGACGATGCGAATGGGCGTGCTGCTCGCGCAGATGCAGCCAGACGCCCAAGGCCATGAGCGCCGCCGCGATCCAGAACAGGGCGTGCGGCGCTTGCGGCCAGAGCAGGAACGCCACCAGCACGCCGAACAGCGGTGCGACCGAGAAATACGCGCCGGTGCGCGCTGTGCCGAGCGTTCGCAAGGCGATCACGAACAGCGCCAGGCTGAGCCCGTAGCCGGCAAAGCCGACCAGCAGCGTCGCGGCGAACGAGCCCGGTGATGGCAGCACCGCGCCCCCGGCCAGCGCCAGCGCAGTGTTGCAGGTGCCCGCGATCAGGCCCTTGAGGCAGGCGACCAGCATCGCGTCGTTGGCCGAGACCTTGCGCGTCAGGTTGTTGTCGATCGCCCAGCACAGGCACGCGCCGATCACGAGCAAGGCGCCCGGCGCGAGCGCGGCGGCACCCGGTTGCCACGCGAGCAGCGCGCCGCCGGCGACGATCGCNNCGCCCTCGACATTGAGCAGCAGCGAGGCCGATGCCGCGCTCGTCTGCGCCAGCCCGGCCATCAGCAATGCCGGCCCGAGCATGCCGCCGGCGACGATGGCGCCGAGCAGCCAGGGCAGGTCCTTGCGCGGAATGTTGAATCGAAGTTCTTGCCACGGCTGCGTCGCGCTTCGGATGCCGATCAGCACAGCAAGCCCGACGCCGCTGCCAAGATAGAGCAGCCCGGCGAGCAGCAGCGGTGGCGTCTCGCCGACGAAAAGCTTGGCCAGTGGCGTGCTCGCGCCGAACAGGAGCGCGGCGACCAGCGCGGGGGCGGCGTGGCGCAGCGACCCGCTCATGATGCGGCGAATACGGACGGCGGCAGTGGCTTCGCCACGCGGATCGTCATGGCGTCGGCGCGCGTGCCTGCAGTGTCTTGTGAACGAGCATCGCCAATGCGGCTCCCGCCAGCTCGGCAACGACGAAGCCCGGCACGCTCGACGGCGCGATGCCGGCAAAGCTGTCGCTCCACATCCGGCCGAACGCCGCTGCCGGGTTGGCGAACGAGGTCGACGCGGTGAACCAGTACGCCGCACCGATGTAGCTGGCCACCATGGCGGCAGCGCGGCCGGCCGGGGCCCGAAGGATGACCAGCAGCAAACCGGCAGTCGCCAC
>PMNQ01000268.1:0-6991 GCA_003162555.1 Gammaproteobacteria bacterium
TCGCGCTCGGGCACGCTGACCTATGAGGCGGTTTTCCAGACCACCAACAATGGCCTTGGCCAGAGCACCTGCGTCGGCATCGGCGGCGATCCGGTGCGCGGCATGAATTTCATCGACGTCATCGAGTTGTTCGAGCGCGATCCGCAGACCGAAGGCATCGTCATGGTCGGCGAGATCGGCGGGAGCGATGAGGAAGCCGCGGCCGAGCATATCCGTCGCTACGTGACCAAGCCGGTCGTGGCCTACATCGCCGGCGTCACCGCGCCGCCCGGCAAGCGCATGGGTCACGCGGGCGCTGTGATCGCCGGTGGCAAGGGCACGGCGGCCGACAAATTCCGCGCCCTCGAGGCCGCGGGAGTGCGCACGGTGAAATCGCCGGCGGAACTCGGCAGTGCGATGGCTGATGCGCTGCGGCGCTCGCGCAGCGCCCGCGCCCGCGCCGCGCACATTGCGCCGCGTCCGGCCACGCGCGCCACCAGGAACACCCGCAGCGCGACCAAGCGCGTCGTGAAGCGCAAGCCCAGGAGCAGTACGCCCAAGCGCGCGCCCAAGCGTGTGGTGAAACGCAGCACACAGCGCAAGTCCCGCGTCAGGCCGGCCCGCCGGCGCGTTGCGGTTCGCCGCCGCCGCTAGCGCCGGGGCGTGGCCGGTCACCGGGAGTCTGATTGAACGCCACACCGCGCCTGACACTGGCGCTTGCGCAAATCAACCTGCTGGTCGGCGACGTGCAGGGCAACCTGTTGCGCGCGCTGCGTGAAGCGGCCCGTGCCCGCGATGAATTCGGCGCCGACCTGGTGTTGTTCCCGGAACTCACGCTGTCAGGCTATCCGCCCGAAGACCTGTTGTTCCACCGCGGCCTGCGCATCCAGATTGAGCGTGCACTGCAGGGCCTCGAGGCCGTGCCACGTGTCGGACTGGTGCTCGGATTCCCGGAATACCAGGCTGCGCTCATCTACAACAGCGCGGCCGTTTACCGCGATGGTCAACGCGAGGCGCTGACGCGCAAGTCCTGCCTGCCGAACTACCAGGTGTTCGATGAAAAGCGCTATTTCACGGCGGGCGGTGCTCCGGCCGTATTCGAATGCCAGGGATTCCGCTGCGGGCTGCTGGTGTGCGAGGACATCTGGGAGCCCGAAGCGGCGCGCCGCGCGTGTGCCGCCGGCGCCGAATTGCTGCTGGTGATCAACGCCTCGCCGTTCGAAGTGAATCGCCAACAGGTACGCGAACGCGTGGTGCGCGAGCGCGTGGCCGAGTGCGGCGTGCCGGTCGTGTACCTGAATCTATGCGGTGGCCAGGACGAGCTGGTGTTCGACGGCAACTCCTTTGTGATGGATGCCGGCGGGCAGCTCGCGATGCGCGCCCCGGTGTACCAGGAAGACCTGTATTGCGTGCAGTTCGAGCGCCGCAACGGCGTCGTGCAGCCGCTGATGGGCATGGTCACGCCGGCACTTTCGGATGTGGCGACGGTCTACCAGACCCTGGTGCAGGGCGTGCGCGACTATGTCAGCAAGCATCGCTTTCCCGGCGTCGTCATGGGCCTGTCGGGAGGCGTTGACTCGGGATTGACGCTCGCGATCGCGGTCGATGCGCTCGGCAAGGAGTGCGTGCAGGCGGTGATGATGCCCTCGCGCTACACCTCGCAGATGAGCATCGAGGATGCGGCTGCGCAGGCACGAACGCTTGGCGTGCAGATCAGTACGATTCCGATCGAAGGCATGTTCGATTCCACGCTGAACGCGCTCGCCGCGGAATTTGCCGGCCGCGCGCCCGATACGACCGAGGAGAACATCCAGGCGCGCACGCGCGGCCTGCTGTTGATGGCGATCTCGAACAAGACCGGACGCATGCTGCTGACCACCGGCAACAAGAGCGAGATGGCGGTGGGTTACGCGACGCTCTACGGCGACATGAACGGCGGCTTCGCGCCGATCAAGGATTGCAGCAAGCAGCTGGTGTATCGCCTGGCGAACTACCGCAATTCGCTGGCGCCGCCTGCGGCACCCGTCATCCCGGCGCGCGTCATCGAGCGCGAACCGAGCGCCGAGTTGCGCCACGGCCAGAAAGACACGGACTCGCTCCCGCCTTACGCCGTGCTCGATCCGATTCTCGAAGCCTTCATCGAAGAAGACCTGTCAGTCGATGAAATCTGCGCGCGCGGCTTCGAACGGGCGGTGGTCACGCGGATTCTCAACATGGTTCAGCGCAACGAGTACAAACGGCGTCAGGCGCCGCCCGGCGTGCGTGTCAGCCGGCGGGCGTTCGGGCGCGATTGGCGTTATCCGATTACGAGCGGATACAGACGGTAGCGCATTCGAGCGGCGTGTGGCATCCGCCGCGATGTTGTCGGCCGCGCCTCCAAAGCGAGGCGAACCTTGCCGCTCGCTGCCGGAACGGCTTGTTGTCACTGCGAAAAGCTGAGAGCAAGCACTGCGTTCCGGCAACGCTCGCGTCAAGGCGGCCGCCAATACATCGCCGGCAGATGCCACACGCCACTCGTGCCCGGTGTTGGCACGGGCGCTCGCGCGAGCCGCACAACCGTGGTCTTGCGCCCACGCGGCGTAACCTTTCCCATTGTGTGTTGGAGGGTGGCGAAGCGCGGCCCAGCCGCGCGCCAGTGCTACGCTTGATTGCACGCTGACCAAATGGCGCCGCGCGCGGCGGGTCGCGCGAGTGTCGACGCAGCGCGCGCCCCGTGCCTGCTTTTTACTAGCGGCTTTTCGCGCTGCGGCGCACCCGACCACACAATGGGAAAGGTTACGCCGCGTGGGCGCGAGTCAACGAATGTACGGCCCGCGCGAGCGCGCGTGCTACCAGATGTGCCACCACGCATGACGGCGCATGCCGCGCTTGCTGTCTTCGTGGTAGTTCGCCTGGTACACCTGTTCGACGTTGTGCTGCAGCTCCTTGAGGCCGAGGTGCTGGTAGCACGAAATCATGATCTCGAGCGCGTCCTGCACGGCCGGAGCGCCGTCGTACTCCTCGATCGTACGCTGCGCGCGCTGCGCCGCGGCGTCATAGGCGCCGCGCCTGAAGTAGTAGCGCGCGACATTGATCTGGTATTCCGCCAGGCGATTGCGCAGGTAGATGAGGCGGCGCTGTGAGTCGTGCGCGTATTCGCTCTTCGGAAACTGCTTGACCACGGTGGTGAAGGCCGTGATCGATGAGGCGAGCGAAGCGGGGGGACGCTTGGCCATGTCGACGCCGAACCAGCGCTCGAACGCCCAGGGCGTGTGCTCGTAATCGATCAGGCCCTTCATGTACCAGGCATAGTCAATGCGCGGATGGGTCGGATTTTCACGCAGGAACTGCTCGGCCGCGTCGGTGGCGGCCTCGTTCTCGCCCTTGCGGTAGTACACGTAGATCAAGTCGAGCCGCGCCTGGCGCGCCTGGTCGGTGAACGGGAAGCGGGCCGTCAATGCTTCGTAGTCCCGGACCGCCAGTTCGTAGTCGCTGGCAGTGAGCGCCTTGCGGGCGTCGCGGTACAGGCCCTCGGCGGTAAAGCGGCTGGTGTCGCGCTTGCCATGGTGGGCGCAGCCGCTCAGCGCGGCGCAGGCGGCCAGCAGCAGCACGGCCAGAGCGCGGCCTGGCGAGGCAATCGCGGTGGCGGCAGGGCGGTGGGATTGTCCGGAAACGAAGACCTTGCTGACTGCCACGTTGTACCCTGCGACGCGAAAGCGCCAGTATAGCGAATAAACCTGACGCAGCTGCGACCACGACATGCCCGCCAAGTTCCGCGTTCACGAGCTCGAACTGCCCGCCACGGCCGCCGGCGAACGCTTTGATGTGGCGCTGGCCGCAGCGCTCCCGCAGTATTCGCGCGCGCGGCTGCAGCAGTGGATCAGGGCTGGCGCCGCGCGCCTCGACGGCCGCGTGGTGCTGCCGCGGGCCCGGCTCAACGGCGGCGAGCGCGTGCGGGTGCAGGCGGAATTCACTGCTGCGACGGCTGTGGCGCCCGAATCCATCGCGCTGAATATCGTGCACGAGGACGAAGCCCTGCTGGTGATCGACAAGCCGGCCGGGCTGNNATGGCGGCATCGCCGGCGTCGCCCGCCCCGGCATCGTCCACCGCCTCGACAAGGATACGAGCGGCCTGCTGGTCGTGGCGCGCACGCCCGAAACTCACCACGCGCTGGTCGACATGCTGCAACGGCGTGCGATCGCGCGCGGCTACCTGGCGCTGTGCTTCGGCCGGCCCACGGCCGGCGCCACGATCGACGAGCCGATCGGCCGGCATCGCTCGGTGCGCACGCGCATGGCGGTGCGCCGCGATGGGCGCGAGGCGGTCACGCATTTTCGCATCGAGGAGCGTTTTCGCGGCCTGACACTGCTGCGCGTCCAACTCGAGACCGGCCGCACGCACCAGATCCGCGTGCACCTCGCGCATATCGGCCTGCCGATCGTCGGCGATCCGGTTTACGGCGGACGGCGTCGGCAGGTTGCGGGTGCGAGCGAGGCGCTGGAGTCGACGCTGCGGCGCTTTCGCCGCCAGGCGCTGCACGCGCAGCGGCTGGCCTTCGATCATCCGTTGACCGGCCGTCACCACACTTTTGAAGCGCCGCTCCCCGCCGATTTCCGGCAACTGCTGGCGGCGCTTCGTACCGATGCGGAAGCGCACGCGGAGCGGGAATCGGCGTGAGCAATGCTTTCGTGGCCGCGGACTGGAATGCGCCGCACGCCGTGCGCGCCGGCTGCACGCTGCGCGCCGGGGGTTCGAGCAAACCGCCGTACGCGAGTTTCAATCTTGGCGATCATGTCGGTGACGAAGCGGCTGCGGTGAGCGCGAATCGGGCGCTGTTGCGCGAGGCGCTGCAATTGCCATCCGAACCGGTCTGGCTGCAGCAGGTGCACGGCACTGCCGTGCTCAATGCCGATGCGGCGGGCAGCGCCGGCCCTGCCGACGCCGCCGTCACGCGCCAGGGCGATCGCGTGCTGGCGATCCTGGTGGCCGACTGTATGCCGGTGTTGTTGGCGAGCGCGGACGGTGCGGTGCTCGGTGCGGCGCACGCAGGCTGGCGCGGCCTCGCCGCAGGCGTGCTCGAGGTCACTGTTGCAGCGATGAACGTCGAGCCGCGCGGCATCCACGCCTGGCTCGGTCCGGCAATCGGCGCGCAGCATTTCGAAGTGGGCGAGGAAGTGCGCGCGGCCTTCATCGCCCACGATGCGCGCGCGGGCGCTGCCTTCAGGGCCAACGCGCGCGGCCGTTGGCAGTGCGACCTCGCGCTGCTGGCACGCCAACGGCTCGCGGCCTTAGGGCTTGCCAACGTGGCCGCCACTGAACTGTGTACTTTTGACGACGCCACAAACTGCTATTCCTACCGGCGCGACGGCCGCACCGGCCGCATGGCTGCGCTCCTGTGGCGCGCAGCTACTGCTGGCTGAGGTGCGTGCTAAAGTCTACGGCCCATGCCCGTACTGATCTGGATCCTGCTCGCGACCCTGTTCGGCGGCCTGCTCAGCGCTGCGCTGGCCGGCCTGTTCCTGCTGTTTCCGGAGTCGCGCCGCGCGCACCTGCTGCCGCACCTGATCAGCTTTGCCACCGGCGCGATGCTTGCGGCCGCGCTGCTGGGTCTCCTGCCCGAAGCGGTGGCAGAGGTGGGCCCGAATCGTGTGCAGGGCATTGGCGTAGCGCTGCTGGGCGGTATCGCGCTGTTCTTCGTGCTGGAAAAATTCGTGCTCTGGCGCCATTGCCACACCGAGGACTGCGAGAGCCACCAGGTTCCCGAGAGCAATCATCGCGATCGCGCTGCCGGCTGGATCGTGCTGATCGGCGATGGTGTGCACAACGGATTCGACGGAGTACTGATTGCGGCAGCGTTTCTGACCGATGTGCGGCTCGGAATACTCACGACGCTCGCGGTCACGGCACACGAGATACCTCAGGAGCTGGGCGACCTGGCTGTGCTGCTGCATGCCGGCATGAAACCGGCGCGTGCACTGCTGTTCAACACCGCGAGCAGCCTGACTTCGATCCTGGGTGGACTCGCCGGCTACTACGCTCTGCGCGGCTCGCTCGAGGTGCTGCCCTATGCGATCTCGGTCGCCGCGGCCTCACTGATCTATGTGGCCGTGGCCGACCTGATTCCGGGCCTGCACCGGCGCGTCGACCCGTTCGGCAGCGCGATGCAGGTGGTGTTGATCAGTGCTGGAATCGCGGTGATCTGGGTGGCGGAGGTGGCGCTGGGAGCTTGAAAAGGCGCTTCCCAGGCCCCACTAACGACATAACCGCATCCTGATTCCGGGGCCCTCTAACTATGCGCATGGACAAACTCACGAGCCGTTTCCAGGCGGCCCTCGCCGACGCCCAGTCGCTGTGCGTGGGGCGCGACAATCAGTTCATCGAACCAGCGCATGTCATGCTAGCGCTGCTTGATTCGCAGGGCGGCGGCATCGCTCCGCTCCTGCTGAAGGCCGGGGCCGACGTCAACAAACTCCGCACGCTGCTCGGCGCCTCACTCGACCGGTTGCCGAAGGTCGAGGGCACTCCCGGTGAAATCCACGTCTCGAACGAGCTGAGCCGGCTGCTGAATGTCACCGACAAACTGGCGCAGCAGCGCGGTGACCAATACATTTCCAGCGAACTGTTCGTGCTGGCCGGATTCGAAGACAAGAACACGCTGGCGAAGATCTTCAAGGAAAGCCGCGTGCACAAGGCCGCCATCGAGCGCGCCATCGACGAAGTGCGCGGCGGCGAGGCAGTCAAGGACCCCGCGGCCGAGGAGCAGCGCCAGTCGCTCGAGAAATACACGGTCGATCTCACTGCGCGCGCCGCGAGCGGCAAGCTCGATCCGGTGATCGGGCGTGACGATGAAATCCGCCGCACCATCCAGGTGCTGCAGCGGCGCACCAAGAACAATCCTGTGCTCATCGGTGAGCCCGGCGTGGGCAAGACGGCAATTGTCGAGGGTCTGGCCCAGCGCATCATCAACGGCGAAGTGCCCGAGGGCCTGAAGAACAAACGCATCCTCGCGCTCGACATGGGCGCGCTGATCGC
>PMNQ01000268.1:7027-7884 GCA_003162555.1 Gammaproteobacteria bacterium
GCGCTCGAGCGCCGCTTCCAGAAAGTGCTGGTCAACGAGCCGAGCGTGGAAGACACGATCGCGATTCTGCGTGGGCTGCAGGAACGTTACGAAGTGCATCACGGCGTCGATATCACCGACCCGGCGATCGTCGCCGCGGCGACGCTCTCGCACCGCTACATCGCCGACCGGCAGCTCCCCGACAAGGCGATCGACCTGATCGACGAGGCCGGCGCTCGCATCCGCATGGAGATCGACTCCAAGCCTGAGGTGCTCGACCGGCTCGATCGCCGCATCATCCAGCTCAAGATCGAGCAAATGGCGCTCAAGAAAGAGCAGGACGAAGCCACGAAGAAGCGCCTCGCCACGCTCGAGGAGACGCTCGCCGGGCTCGAGAAGGAATCCGCCGACCTCGAGGAAATCTGGAAGGCCGAGAAGGCCACGCTCCAGGGCGGCGCAGCGATCAAAGAGGAGCTCGAGAAGATCAAGCTCGAGATGGAAGCTGCGCGCCGCAAGGGCGATCTCGGCAGGGTCGCCGAGCTGCAGTACGGCAAGGTTCCCGCGCTCGAGAAGCGGCTCGCTGAAGCGCAGGCCGCGGAGAGCAAGGACACCCAGCTGGTGCGCAACAAGGTCACCGAGGAAGAGATCGCCGAGGTGGTTTCGAAGTGGACCGGCATTCCGGTCGCGAAGATGCTCGAAGGCGAGAAGGAAAAGCTGCTGCGCATGGAAGAAGCGCTGGCGAAGCGCGTCGTCGGCCAGGAAGAGGCCGTGCGCATCGTCTCCAACGCGATCCGCCGTTCGCGTGCAGGCCTGGCCGATCCGCGCCGCCCGAATGGCTCGTTCCTGTTCCTCGGGCCCACCGGCGTCGGCAAGACCGA
>PMNQ01000268.1:7928-11928 GCA_003162555.1 Gammaproteobacteria bacterium
CGCCTGACCGACGGCCAGGGCCGCACCGTCGATTTCCGCAACACCGTGGTGATCATGACCTCGAACCTCGGCTCGAACGTGATCCATGAGTACGCCGGCGAAGGCAACTATCAGCGCATGAAGACCGCGGTCATGGAAATCGTGCAGCAGAATTTCAAGCCTGAGTTCATCAACCGCATCGACGACATCGTCGTGTTCCATCCGCTCGGCACCGAGCAGATCCGCACGATCGTCGAGATCCAGCTCGGGCTCCTGCGCCGCCGGCTGCTCGAACGCGACATGGAACTCACGCTCGACGCCGCCGCGCGCGACTCGCTCGCCGAGGCCGGATTCGACCCGGTTTACGGCGCGCGGCCGCTCAAACGCGCCATCCAGCAGCAGATCGAGAACCCGCTCGCCCAGGGCATCCTCGCTGGCACATACCTACCTGGCGACCACATACGCGTAGGCGTCGACAAAGGTACGCTGACCTTCTCAAAGCGTACCCGCTGACTGTAGGACCCAGAACGCGCCGGCCGCCGGCGCTGAGGGCGGTTTGCGTCGCTCCCCGTAACTCGCTTTGGCAAACCGCCTTCAGCACCGACACCCGACGCGTGCTACGTCCTATAATCGGCGGCGGGATTAAGAGGGTGCTACATGCCGTTTTACGAGTACGAGTGTCCGAAGTGTAAGTTCTACACGGAGGTTTTGCAGAAGATCAGCGACAAGCCGCTGAAGAAATGCCCGTCCTGCGGCAAGGCCGGGTTCAAGCGGCTGGTGTCCGCGCCCGTGTTCCGGCTCAAGGGCTCGGGCTGGTACGAGACTGATTTCAAGTCGGACAAGGAAGGCCAGCGCAACCTCGCGGGCGCCGAGCGCGAGGAAGCCGCGCCATCCGATTCCAAGGCCAAGAGCGACGACAAGGCTGCGGCCACGCCCGCGGCCGATTCCGCCTCAGCCAAAAGCGAGTCCAAGGCGGATTCCAAGGCGGAATCCAAGTCGGACAAGGACAAATCGACTGCTGCGCGCGCGCCAGAACGCAGCTCGGGCCGCAGCTCGAAGTCCGCGGCGAAACCGGCCGGGAAGTCAGCCGCGAAGCCAGCGGCAAAACGCGGTGTGAAACGGCCGGCAAAAGCCACCCGGCGCGGGAAAGGGCGGCGGTGAACCGCGCACAGACGGTGCAGCGGGCGCGCATCATGCGCACGCTGCGGCGTTACCTGATCAATGGGCTGCTGATCTGGGTGCCGGTGCTGGTCACCGTGCTGGTGGTGCGCTTCATCCTGCAGCTGATGGATCAAACTCTGCTGGTGCTGCCGCGTGCACTGCGCCCGGACGCACTGCTCGGGCTTCACATACCCGGATTCGGTGCGCTGCTGGGCCTGCTGATCGTGCTGCTCACCGGCGTGCTGGTCACGAATTTCATCGGCCGATGGTTGGTTGGCATCGGCGAGGAAGTGCTCGAGCGCATTCCCTTCGTGCGCGCTCTCTACAGCGGCGTGAAGAGCTTTTCCGAGACCGTGCTGTCGAACTCCGGCGACTCCTTCAAGAAGGTGCTACTGGTCGAATATCCTCGCGCCGGAGCGTGGAGCATTGGTTTCCACACCACCGATCATCTGCCCGAGATCAACGCGAAACTCGGCTCGCCGCACCTGTGTGTATTCATTCCCACCACGCCGAACCCGACTTCGGGCTTCATTATCTTCGTGCCACCGTCGCAGTGCATCGAGCTCGACATGCATGTCGATGCTGCGATGAAGATGATCGTCACGCTCGGCGTCGTTGGGCCGTCGGACCAGGCGCTAGCCGCTGCCGCCGCTGCGCATGCGGGCTCAGCGAACGCGGGCACAACTGGCGCCGGAGCATTGCCCGGGGCGCCACGCTGATGAGCGCCGCGGCACGGTGGCCCGCGCCGCAAGCCCTGGCCGCACTGCGCGAGCGCGAGCTGCATACGTTTGAAGGTGCGCATCCGCGCGCTGCCGCGCTCACGCAGCAGAGCGAGCTGCACTGGCAGGGCGGCGTGCCGTTTCACTGGATGCGCGACTGGCCGCTGCCGTACCCGGTATTCGTGCGCGATGCGGTCGGCGCGACGCTGCACGATGTCGACGGCTATTCGTACGATGATTTCTGCCTGGGCGACACCGGTGCGATGTTCGGCCACAGTCCGCCGCCGGTGGCGCGGGCACTCGCCAGGCAGTCCGCGCTGGGGCTGACCGCGATGCTGCCGGGCGAGCGCGTCGTCGCGATCGGCAAGGCGCTCACGGCGCACTTTGGCCTGCCATGCTGGCAAATGACGCAGACCGCGACCGACGCCAACCGCTCGGTGTTGCGCCTCGCGCGCGCAGTCACCGGCCGCAGCGAGATCCTGGTGTTCGACGGCTGCTATCACGGCACGGTCGATGAGACGCTGGTCTGCCTCGTGGACGGCGAGCCGCGCGCGCGCGCCGGACTGCGCGGGCCGCCGGCCGACGCAGCCGCCCACACGCGCATCGTCGAGTTCAACGATGTGGCGGCGCTGGCCGCGGCGCTTGCCGACCGCAAGGTTGCCGCGGTGTTGTGCGAGCCGGCGCTGACCAATATGGGAATGGTGCTGCCGCAGCCGGGATTTCACGCTGAACTGCGCCGCCTGACGCGTGAACACGGCACGCTGCTGATCATCGATGAGACCCACACGCTCTCGGCCGGTCCCGGCGGTTACTCGCGGCGGCACGGGCTCGAGCCCGACCTGCTGGTGTGCGGCAAGGCGATCGCCGGCGGCATGCCTTGCGCCGTCTACGGCATGAGCGCCGCGACGCGCGCCGCCATCGAGGCCATGCCGGCCAACGCCGAGCACGGGCATTCGGGACTGGGCACCACGCTGTCGGCCAACCTGCTGGCGCTCGCCGCGATCGAGGCCTGCCTCGGCGAGGTGATGACCGACGCCGCATTCGCGCACATGGAGGCGCAGGCCTTTCGACTGGAGTCTGGATTGATCGCGTTGGCTGCCACGCGATCTCTGCCCTGGCATGTGCAGCGCATCGGCGCGCGGGTCGAGCTGGGCTTTGGCGCTGCGCCGGCGCGCAACGGGCGCGAATCCGCGGCTGCAATGCACCCCGAGCTCGAGCGCACGCTGCACCTGTACCTGCTCAACCGCGGCGTGCTGCTGACGCCCTTCCACAACATGATGCTGCTCTCGCCGCAGACCGCGCCCGCCGCGGTCGACCGGCTGCTGACGCACCTCGGAGCGGCGCTGGACGAGCTGGCCCGCTGAGCGCCTGCGCCTGGGATTTGCGCGTCGGAGCATAGCCCCGTAACATCGCGTGCCTTTTCGGAACCCGATCATGCGCAGCCACTATTGCGGACAAGTAAATGAGGCCTTGAGCGGCCAGGCGGTCGCCGTCGTCGGCTGGGTGCATCGGCGGCGCGACCACGGCGGCGTGATCTTCGTCGACCTGCGCGACCGCGAGGGCCTGGTGCAGATCGTCTGCAACCCGGACGCGGCCGAGGTGTTCGCCAACGCCGAAAAGCTCCGCAACGAGTTCGTGGTGCGCGTCGAGGGCAAGGTGCGCGAGCGCCCGGCCGGTACGGTCAACGCGAACCTCGCTTCCGGCCGCGTCGAGATCGTGGCGAGCGCCGTCGAGATCCTGAATCGCGCCGACCCGCTGCCGTTCCAGCTCGACGAGCAGGTGAGCGAGGAAGTGCGGCTCAAGTACCGCTACATCGATCTGCGCCGCGAGGTCATGGCCACGCGCCTGCGCCAGCGTCACGCCATCACGCGTTCGATGCGCAAATTCCTCGACGGCCAGGGTTTCATCGACATCGAAACGCCGATGCTGACCAAGGCGACGCCCGAGGGCGCACGCGATTACCTGGTGCCGAGCCGCACGCATGCGGGCAAGTTCTTCGCGCTGCCGCAGTCGCCGCAGATCTTCAAGCAGCTGCTGATGATCAGCGGCTTCGAGCGCTACTACCAGATCGTCAAGTGTTTCCGCGACGAGGATCTGCGCGCCGATCGGCAGCCGGAATTCACGCAGCTCGACATCGAGAC
>PMNQ01000268.1:12016-12190 GCA_003162555.1 Gammaproteobacteria bacterium
GCAGATCGACGAGTACACCGCCTACGTCGCCCGTTACGGTGCGCGCGGGCTGGCGTACATCAAGGTCAACGAACGCGCGAAAGGGCGCGACGGGCTGCAATCGCCAATCGTGAAGTTCCTCGACGAGGCCGCGGTGCAGGGCATTCTCGAACGCACCGGCGCCGCCGATGGCGA
>PMNQ01000117.1:0-5616 GCA_003162555.1 Gammaproteobacteria bacterium
GTGATCGGCATGATGCCCATCGTCATCCCCACGTTCTCGAACACCTGGAACGCGAACATCGCCATGATCCCGACGCACACCAAGGTGCCGAAGAAGTCGGTGGAGATCAGGGCTATTCGCCAGGTGCGCCACACGAGCAACGCGAACAGCGCCAGCAGCAGCGCACCACCGACGAAGAACAGCACCAGCACCAGGATCGACAGCCGCTGGTTGCCGGTCATTATGGCCACCGTGCCCATCATCACCGGGCCCAACACCGCCGCGAACTTGCCCAGCATGTTGTAGAAACCGAAGTACTCGCCGGCACGCTCGCGCGGGATCAGCTGCGAGAACATCGAACGCGATAGTGATTGCACTCCGCCCTGCACCAACGCGACCAGCACTGCCAGCACGTAGAACTGCCAGGCGTCATGCAGCATCAGCGCCCAGCCGGTCACGAACACAAACACCAGCAGGCCGATCAGGATTGCCGGCCGTGCGCCGATCCGGTCACCGATCCGTCCGAACGCGATTGCGGCCGGGAACGATATGAACTGCACCAACAGCAAAGCCCCGATCAGCGCGGACTGGGGCAGGCCGACATTGCCGCCGAAATCCACCGCCATCTGCTGCAGCGTGCCGATGCCGTCGATGTACAGCCAATAGGCGAGCAGGAAACGGAACACCAGCGGATCCCGGATGATCTTGCCCAGCGACGCGCGCAATTCCGTCCAGCCGGCCGGCTCGGAAGTAGGCGGCGCCTCGGGCACCCTGCGAAACAGCGGCCAGGTGAACAGCGCCCACCACAGCGCGACATCGATGAACACCACGCGGGTCGCCGCAGCCGCATCGGCCAGGCCGAACCAGGCCGGATGCTGGACCAGCAGCACATTGACGACCAGCAGCAGCCCGCCGCCGAGATACCCCGCCGCATATCCGTAGGCCGACACGCGGTTGGACTCGGCCGGCGTCGCCACCTGCACCAGTAGCGCATCCTGGAACGAAGAGCCGCCATAGAAACCAATGGAGGCCACCGCGAACACCGGCAACGCCAGGGCCCACTCGCCCCTTCCAGCGGTCGCCAGCAGCGCAGTCGCCACGACACCCAGCAGCGTGAACAGCCCGAGCCAGAGTTTGCGCTGCCCACGACGGTCAGCCAGCGCACCAAGCCACGGTGCCACCAGCATCACCACCAGGCTGGCCGAGGAGCTGGCGATTCCCAGGTATAGCGTCTTGTCGGCGCTCGACAGGTCCACGGCCCAGAAACTCTTGAGCAGGATCGGGAAGAACGCGACCAATACGGTGGTCGAGAACGCATGGTTGGCCCAGGCGGTCAACGCCCAGGCGCGCTGCGCGCGCCGCCGTTCGCGCGATACGATGACCGGATTCATTCGCCGTGGCCGGCCAGGTGCTCGCGGGTCTCGCTGAAGCGGATATCCGGCCAACGCTCGAGCGTCAGCTGCAGGTTGACGCGCGAGGGCGCGAGATACACGAGTGCGCCGCTGTGGTCACGCGCCAGATTATCGTGGGCCTTCAGCTGGAACTCCCCGAATTTGCGTTCATCGGCGGCGCTTACCCAGCGCGCCGTGTGCACATTGATCGGCTCGAACACGCACTGCACAGCGTACTCGTCGGCCAGGCGGAAGGCCACCACCTCGAACTGCAGCTGGCCGACAGCACCGAGGATCAGGTCGGCATTGCGCAGCGGCTTGAACAGTTGCGTCGCGCCCTCCTCGCACAGTTGCGCCAGCCCCTTGGCCAGCGCCTTCATGCGCAGCGGGTCCTTGAGCACCGCGCGGCGAAACAGCTCCGGCGCAAAATCCGGAATGCCCGTGAAAGCCAGCGGCTCACCCTCGCTGAACGAGTCACCGATGTTGATGGTGCCGTGGTTGTGCAGGCCGATGATATCGCCGGCATAGGCCTCCTCGGCCTGGACGCGATCGGCGGCCATGAAGGTGAGCGCGTCCGCCACCCGCACTTCCTTGCGCAGGCGCGTGTGAAAGATGCGCATGCCGCGCTGGTAACGTCCGGAGCACAGGCGCAGGAAAGCGATGCGATCGCGATGGCCCGGATCCATGTTGGCCTGGATCTTGAACACGAAGCCGCTGAGCGCAGGCTCAAGCGGTTCCACGCTGCGCGCGCGTGTGGCGCGCGCCAGGGGGGGCGGTGCGTGTTCGACGAAGGCGCGCAGCAGTTCCTCGACGCCAAAGTTGCTGATTGCCGAACCAAAGAACACTGGCGTCTGTTTGCCGGCGCGGTAGGCCGCCTGATCGAAGGTCGCGGTCGCGCCGCGCACCAGCTCGATGTCGGCGCGGCAGGCCTCGAAGTCGGCGCCCAGCAGCTCGCGCGCCTCATCCGAATCCAGCCTGTCGATGATGCGGTTGCCGCCGACGCGGCCGCGTTCGCCCGCTTCGTAGACGTAGATGCGATCCTCGAGCAGATGATAGATGCCGATCAGCTCGCGCCCCATGCCGATCGGCCAGGTCACCGGTGTCGGATGGATTTTCAGCACCGACTCGATTTCGTCCAGCAGTTCGATCGGCGCGCGACCATCGCGGTCGAGCTTGTTGACGAAGGTCATGATTGGCGTGTCGCGCAGCCGGCACACTTCCATCAGCCGGATTGTGCGCAGCTCCACGCCCTTGGCGCAGTCGATGACCATCAGCGCCGAATCGACCGCGGTCAGCGTGCGATAGGTGTCTTCGGAAAAGTCCTCGTGGCCGGGCGTGTCCAGCAGATTGACGATGCAGTCTCGATACGGGAACTGCATCACCGAACTGGTGATCGAGATGCCGCGCTGCTGCTCGAGCCGCATCCAGTCGGAGGTTGCATGGCGCGCGGCCTTGCGTCCCTTGACGGTGCCGGCCATCTGGATTGCGCCGCCGAACAGCAACAGCTTCTCGGTCAGCGTGGTCTTGCCGGCGTCCGGATGCGAGATGATCGCAAATGTGCGGCGCCGCAGGATTTCCTGATCGAGATCGGTCATGGCGCGAATTCAGGCCGCGTCGCTGGCGCGGCGCATGACCAGCGCGTCTTCGCGTCCGGACTGCGCCTGGTAATAACCGCGCCGCACCCCGATCTGGCGGAAGCCGAGGGTCTCGTAAAGGCGGACCGCGCCCGTGTTCGCGGGCCGCACTTCCAGGAACACGACAGCGGCGCCGGCGCCTGCGGCCAGCGTGAGCAGGTGCGTCATCAGCAATCGGCCGAAACCCCGGTTGCGAAATTCCTCGCGCACACACACATTCAGAAGGTGCGCCTCGCCGGCGCCGCTGGCGATGATGCCGTAGCCTACTGTGATGACATCCAGCTCCAGCACCGCACACTGATATCCCACTCTCAGGCAATCGCTGAAGATGCCCGCAGTCCACGGAAACGGATATACGCGCTGCTCGATCTCGACCACCGCGGCGACGTCCGCCTCCTCCATCGCGCGCAGCCGCGTCTGCGGCAAGTCGATCGCATCGCGCTCAGCAGACACTCGCGTCAACCTTTCGCGCTGCGCGCTGACGCGCGCAACTGCGCCAGCTCGCGTTGCACGAAGCGCAGGTCCACCCACGACTGGCGCTTCTGGCCGGGACTCCGCAGCAAATAGGCAGGGTGATAGGTCACGATCAGCGGCGTGCCCTGCGTGCCGAAGCGGTGCACGGCGCCGCGAAGCTTGCCGATCGGCGTATCGGTGGCCAGCAGGTTCTGAGCCGCGATGCGCCCGACTGCCAGCATCAGCCGCGGCGCAATCAGTTCAATCTGCCGCTGCAGGTAAGGCAGGCAGCAACGCACTTCCTCCGGTGCCGGATCGCGGTTGCCGGGCGGCCGGCACTTCAGCACATTGGCGATGTACACGGTTTCGCGCGGCGCCCGCATTGCCCGCAGCATTGAATTGAGCAACTGGCCGGCGCGGCCGACGAAGGGTTCGCCCTGGCGGTCCTCTTCCGCTCCAGGCGCCTCGCCGACCACCAGCAGCTCGGCGTGCCGGTTACCGACGCCGAACACCGTCTGCGTGCGGCCCGCGTGCAAACCGCATTTCGTACACGCGCGCACCTCGGCCGCGAGCGGTTCCCAACGCGGGTCGGAATCGCCTGACGACGGCGCCGTCGCGAGCGGCGCAGTCAGGATCGTGGGCGTGGGCGCGACCGGGGCCGGAGCCGCGGCGGCCGGTGCGCCGGACTGCCGGCGCACGTAGCGATCGATTCCGAGGGATTCGAGGTACTGCGCGCGCAGCAGTGGACCGCCGCTCATCCACGTTGCCTGCGGCGCAATCGCCGCCAGATCCAGACCAGCGGCGGCACCAGAGCATAACTGCCGAAGCACAACAACAGCGCGCGCGATGGGTCGCCGGCGATGACGACGAACACCACCACCACCGCGGCCACCAACGAAACAAAGCGCACCGGTTTGGTAAGGTCGAAGTTCTTGAAGCTCGGATAGCTGAACGGACTCACCATCAACGCGCCTGCAAGCGCCGTGACGGTGAAGGCGATGACAAGGCCCGGTAACCCCGGTTCACGCCACTCATTGAATGACCAGATGAAGCCCGACACCAGTGCCGCAGCCGACGGACTGGGAAGGCCCTCGAAGTAGCGCTTGTCCCTGCTGGCGCGCGTATTGAAACGCGCCAGCCGGAGCGCTGCGGTCACGCAATAAAAGAAGGCCGCCAGCCAGCCCAGTCGTCCCCAGGCGAACCCGTACTCGGTGATCCGTGCCACGCCCCACTGGTAAGACACGATGGCAGGCGCCACGCCGAAGGCCACCATGTCGGCGAGGCTGTCGTATTCCTTGCCGAAGGCGCTTTCGGTGCGGGTGAGCCGGGCCACGCGGCCGTCGAGGCCATCGAATAGCATGGCGATGAAAACGCCCATGCCGGCGCGCTCGAAGTTGCCGTCGATCGCAGCCACGATTGCGTAGAAGCCGGAGAACAGGCAACCCGTGGTCAGCAGGTTTGGCAGCAGGTAGATCGCGCGTCGTCGCGGCCGCACCGCCTGCTCGGGACTTTGGGGTTCCATCAGCGGCGCATGATAGGTGCCTGAACCGGCCGCGTCCAACCCTTAAGGGCGGGGCCATCTGCTAGGATGATCGTTCATTACAAGGACATTTCCGGCGGCCCGGTGCCCATGCGACTTTCCCAGTACCCGATCAACACCACCAAGGAAACGCCCGCCGAGGCAGAGCTCGTGAGCCACCAGCTGATGCTGCGCGCCGGCATGATCCGGCGCGTCGCCGCCGGCATTTACAGCTGGCTGCCACTCGGGCTGCGGGTGGTACGCAAGGTCGAGAACATCATCCGCGAGGAGATGAACCGCGCCGGCGCGCTCGAAATCCTGATGCCGGCGGTGCAACCGGCCGAGCTGTGGCAGGAATCGGGCCGCTGGAGCGAATATGGTCCAGAGCTGCTGCGGCTCAAGGATCGCCATGATCGCGATTTTGTCGTTGGCCCTACTCATGAAGAGGTTGTAACCGACATCGCGCGGCGCGAGCTGCGCAGCTACAAGCAGCTTCCGCAAATCTGNNGATGCGTATTCCTTCCACGCCGACGAGACCTCGATGGCGGCCGGCTATGAGGCGATGCGTGTGGCGTACACGCGCATGTTCACGCGCATGCAGTTGAACTTCCGCTCGGTGATGGCCGACACCGGCGCGATC
>PMNQ01000117.1:5639-5809 GCA_003162555.1 Gammaproteobacteria bacterium
GAGGAATTCCAGGTGCTGGCGGATTCGGGCGAGGACGCCGTCGCGGTCAGCGATGGCGACGGCTACGCCTCCAACGTCGAACTGGCAGCAGCGGTAGCGCCGTCGCAGCCGCGTGCCGCACCGGCGCAGGCACTCGAGAAAGTGTCAACGCCGCACATGAAAACGATCGC
>PMNQ01000247.1 GCA_003162555.1 Gammaproteobacteria bacterium
GCAGGCGACGAGGCCGGCGGCGCTCGCGACCAGCAGCGCGGCGCGCAGGCGGCGGTCGAGTTTGAGCGCATTGCTACTGCGCCGGGCGAAGATCCGGCGGTGGCGCGTGAGGCGACGCTGCGCGCGGCAGATCTGTACGAGAAGTCGGGCAACGCCGCGCGCACCGCTGCGATGCTCGAGCAGTTCGTGCAGCGCTATCCGCAACCGGTGACGGATGCCGAAGAGGCGCGCGCGCGTCTCGGTGATCTGGCGGTCAAGGCCGGCGACCTTACCGCGCTGGGCCGCTGGCGCAGCGAGATCATCAAGGCCGATGCCACTGCTGGCGCGCAGCGCACCGACCGGACGCGCTTTCTCGCCGCCAACGCGCGTCTCGCGCTCGCCGAACCGGCGCGCGACGCATTCCGTGCCATACGCCTGACCGCCCCGCTGAAGAAATCGCTGCTGGCAAAGAAAGAGGCGATGGAGACGGCGCTGGCCGGTTACAAGGCGGTGGTCGCATACGATGTCGCAACCACCACGACCGCCGCGACTTACGAGATGGCCGAGTTGTATCGCGCGCTCGGCCGCGACCTGCTGGCCTCCGAGCGTCCGAAGAAACTCAGCGCCGATGAGCGCGAGCAATTCGACGCGTTGCTGGAAGAACAGGCGTTCCCGTTCGAAGAACAGGCGATTGCGATCCACGATGTCAACGCCAAGCGCACCGTGGACGGCATCTACGACGAGTCGGTGCGCAAGAGTTTCCAGGCGCTGGCCGAAATGAGCCCGGCGCGCTACGCGAAGAGCGAGCAGTGGGGCGAGCTGCTGCGCACACTGGGTACGCCGGCCACTGCGCCGCCATCAGCCACTGCGTCGCCACCTGCCGCTGCCGCACCCCCCGCCGCAGCCGCAGCGCCCGCCGCTCCCGCGCCGCCGGCTGTCGTGGCGCTCCCTGCTGGCGCGAGCGCGGATTTTTCGCGCGCGCTGGCCGCTGCGCTGTCCGGCAAAACCACGGACGCCGAGCTCGGCTTCAAACAGATGGAGCTGCAGTATCCGCAGCTGGCCGAACCGTCGATCAATCTTGGCATCGTGTTGCAGGGTGAAGGCAAGCTCGCGGAGGCTGCGGAAGCGCTGCAGCGCGCGACCGAGCGGGCGCCCGCAAGCACTGCGGCCTGGACCGAGCTCGGGCTGGTGCGGCGCGCACTTGGAAAATTCCCGGAAGCGAAGGCCGCGTACACGCAGGCCATCGCAGCTGATGCGAACTACGCTCCCGCGCACCGCAATCTTGGCGTGCTGCTCGACCTTTATCTGGCCGATCCGGTGAATGCCCTGGCCGAAATGGAGCAATACCGCCAACTCAGCGGCGAGGACAAGCCGGTCAGTGGCTGGATCGCCGAATTGCGACACCGCACAGGCGTCAAGGCACCGGTGCCTGCGGCCGCGCCTTCCGTGCCTGAAGCCGCTCCCGTGCCTGAAGCCGCTCCCGCGCCTGAAGCCGCTCCCGCGGCTGCCAATGGAGGTGCTCAATGAGAATCCTGGCCAGCCTTTTTATGATCGTCATTGCGGGCGGTAGCTACGCGGATGAGCTCGAGCCTACTGTAAAGACCTCAGACGCTGCTGTAACGCCTGCAGTGACTACAACCGCAAAGCCACCTGCGCAGCCAGCTGCGGCGCCCGCGGCCCCCACAACGGCTGTCCGTACGCCTGCCGCGGCCAAATCGCGCGCCATGGACCAGATCGATCTGGGCGCAACCCAGGTCACGGGCAATCGCGAACTGCCGAATGTGATGTACGTCGTACCCTGGAAAAGGCCCGATCTCGGAGAATTCGCGGGCCGGCCTCCAAAGAGCCTGCTAGACGAATTGCTTGCGCCGGTGGATCGCGACGTTTTCCGCCGGCAAAACCGCTATTTCGCAGCTTTGCACCCCGATGCCGCGGCGCCGCCCGCAGCACCGGCAACTAAACCAGCGGCAGGCGCAGCGACTACACTGCCGGCCGGGGATGAGAAGTAGGTCTTTGGCATAAGACTGCGCTTGGTCTTTAATTTAACGGATTGATTCAGGCATGGGAGTCTGATGATGAATTTCTTCAGCATGATTATCCGGTTCTTCCAGGGTGGCGGCGCGATGATGTACCCGATCGCGGTGGTACTCGTCATCGGTGCGGCCATCGCCATCGAGCGCTATGTGGTGCTCACCGCCACTGCGATCAAAAATCGCAGCCTGTGGAACGAGATTGCGCCGCTGCTTGCGCAGGGCAATTTCAAGGGCGCGGTGCAGATCACCGGCCGATCCGATTCGGCGATCGGCCAGATCCTCAGCTACGGCCTGGCGCGCATCAGCTCGGCGCGTTCGCGCGATGACATCGAGAAGGCCATGGAAGAGAGCCTGATGGATGTCGTGCCGCGGCTCGAGAAGCGCACGCACTATCTGGCCACCTTCGCCAACCTGGCGACGCTGCTCGGCCTGCTCGGCACCGTGGTCGGCCTGATCAACGCCTTCGCGGCGGTGGCGACCGTCAACCCGGCGGACAAGGCCAACCTGCTGTCGGCCAGCATNNGTGCTGCAGACCAAGACCACCGAGCTGGTGGACAGCCTGGAGATGGCCTCGGTGAAGTTCCTCAACGCCGTGACCGAACGTACAGCGGCCGCATCCTGAAGCTGCCGGCTCCCGCTCTTAAGCGATAACGCGCATGCGCCGCTCCCAAGCCCTCAGAAAACTGATGCGCCGGCAACGCCGGCCGTCGGAACTGCAGCTGGTGTCGATGATCGACATCTTCACGGTGCTGGTGACGTTCCTGCTGATGACGGCAATCTTCTCGCGCACCGTGGTGATGGACCTGCGCCTGCCGTCCAACAATGCCAGTTTCCCTGAACTCCCCAAAGGCCTGAATCTCGAGGTGATCGTGCACGACGATTCGCTCGTCGTCGCCGATCGCGGCACGGGCCCGCTGCACACGCTGCCCAACAACGCCAAGGGCTACGACCTGGACGGACTCACCGAGTACCTGAAGTTCGTGAAATCGCGCTATCCCGACAAGACCGAAGCGACCATCCTGCTCGAGCCGCAGACGCCCTACGACACGCTGGTCCAGGTCATGGACCGCACGCGCATCGTCGAAGTCAACGCCGGCCTCAGCACGGTGCAGGCGGAGCTGTTTCCGCAGGTATCGATCGGTGACGCGCCGGTGCCGGTCGCGGCGGGGGGCAAGCCATGAGCATGTCCAGCCGTGCGCGGCGCATGTTGCAGCACCAGATCCGCAACAAGGCGGACGCGGAGCTGAACCTGATCCCTATGATCGACATCCTCAGCGTCATGGTGTCGTTCCTGCTCGTGTACTCGACCGAGGTCGAGGTGGTGCAGAACACCAAGAGCATCGACCTTCCGCAGTCGATCTCCCAGCAGAAGCCGCGCGAGACCGTGGTCGTGATGCTGACCAAGGACGATCTGTTCGTGCAGGGCGAGCGCATTGCCAGCATTGCCGAGGTGCGCGCCAGCGCCGATCCGATCATTGCCTCGCTGCGCACGGCGCTGAAACGGCCGACGCTGGTCGGCCAGGCGATGACCGAAAAGGACATCGCCGATCGCGAGATCACGGTTATGGCCGACAAGCAGATTCCCTACGAGGTGCTGAAGAAAGTGATGAGCACCTGCACCGACGCCGACTATGGCCGGCTGTCCTTCGCGCTCGTGGAGAAGGAAAAAGCCGTCGACATAGATCAGCTGCGGCGGAAGCTCTAGACCATGCAGGCGCAACTGACACAGTATTACCGCAGCTTCGAGCTGCCCTGGGAACCGGATCCGGAGGAGCAACGGCGGTTCCGCAAGCTGCTGCGCATCGGCCTGGGGCTGGTGCTGTTTTTCGGCCTGGTGCTGCCGTTCGTGCACCTGGCCAAGCCCACGGCCGCGGAAGAACCCGTGCCACCGCGCCTGGCGCGGCTGATGCAGCAGGAGCAACCCAAGCCACCGCCCAAGCCGGTCGAGACCCCGAAGGAAAAGCCCAAGCCCGAGGCTAACCCTAAGCCCAAGCCGGTCGACACGCGCAAGAAGATGGAAAATTCCGCTGCGATGCGCGCGATCAAGGATGAGCTCGCGGATCTGCGCGACCAGCTAGACACCAAGGATCTGCAGAACCGCCAGCTCAAGGCCGACGTAGGCAAGGACGCCCGCTCCGAGCGCTCGCTGATTTCCTCGAAGGTCGGGGTTGGCTCCTCGGGCATCGTGACCGCAGCATCGAGCCGTGGTTTCGGCTCCGGCGCCGGCGCGCTCTCGGATCACAACACCGTTGGCGTCAGCTCGCGCATCGCCGCTGACGCGGCCGCGAGCCGCGTCACCCGCAATGGCACCAGCGGCAAGGCCGCGCGCAGCGAGGAGGAGATCGCGCTGGTGTTCGACCGCAACAAGGGCGCGATCGACGCGCTGTATGCCCGCGCGCTGCGCGAGCGTGCCGACCTGTCGGGCAAGATCGTGCTGCAGCTGACCATTTCCCCGGCCGGCGAGGTCACGGATTGCCGCCTGCTCAGCAGCGAGTTGAATGACGACGATCTGGAGCGCAAGATCGTGGCACGCGTCAAGCTGTTCCGGTTCGAAGCCAAGGATGTGGAAGCGATTACGGCACGCAAGACGCTCGAGTTCTTCCCCACATAGGCCTCAAGTCCGCCGTTGCGGAGCGTGGCACCGCCATGAACCTGCAGTCGGAAATCGAATACTTCAGCGAGCTGGCGCTCATCGACCAGGCGCGTCTGCTGGCCGTGTTCCTGCATGAATTAAGTGTCGAGGCACGCGGCACCTACGGCCCGGATCCGGAGCAGGTGCAGGACGGGGCGCGGCTGCGCTTCGTCAATGAAATCACTGCACGCCTGGCGCGCTTCATCGAACAGGTGCTGGTCGACGAACGCGAACGACCGGCCGACGAAGTGCTGCTGCGCATGCTGCTGGCGCCGCGCGTTGACAAGGCGGCCGCGCGGCTGATCGTCAACGCCTACCGGCGGGCCATCCAGGGCTTCGACAGGAACGACGCCACCGTGACCATGCAGCCGCCGCGCTGACGCCGGCACCGCGCCAGGCCAGCGCGCCAGCACCCGCGCCGGGCGCGGGTTGGACAACCGGGGCCCCAAGCGCTTAAGTTTCCGCGCATGCCTGCGCAACCGCTGACCCAGGTGCTGATCGTGTTGCTGGCCTCGGTGGTGGTCGTGGCGATCGCGCGCCGCCAGGGCCTGCCGCCGATCCTCGGCTACCTGGTGGGCGGCATGCTGCTCGGGCCATTGGCCTTTGGCGTGCTGCCCAACGGTGAGGCGACGCACGCACTCGCCGACATCGGCGTCGTGTTCCTGCTGTTCACACTG
>PMNQ01000076.1:0-43434 GCA_003162555.1 Gammaproteobacteria bacterium
TTCATTCGGCTGCTACAACACCGAAGCGGATATCGACCGGCTGCTCGCCGGGCTCGAGCGGGTCCGCGAGGTATTCGCGTGATGGAAATTGGCGATCTGTACCGCGACGTGATCCTCGATCACAACCGCAGCCCGCGCAATTTCGGGCGGCTCGAACCGGCGGATGCCGAGGCAGTCGGCCACAACCCGCTGTGCGGTGATTCGCTGGCCATTACGCTACGCCTTAAAGGCGGGCGATTGGAGGACGTCAAATTCAACGGCCAGGGCTGCGCCATCTCGGTGGCTTCGGCCTCGCTGATGAGCGAAGCGGTCAAGGGCCTGCCGCTGACCGAGGTCGAGGCCCTGTACCAGGAGGTGCACGCGCTGCTGACCGAGCCGGCGCACGTGCCCGCCAGGCCGCTCGGCAAGCTGATGGCATTGGCCGGCGTGCATGAATTTCCGGTGCGCGTGAAATGCGCGAGCCTGTGCTGGCACACGCTGCACGCGGCGCTGGCGCGACCCGTCACTGCCGCGACGGCGCCCACGGTGTCGACGGAATAGCGATGGCAGGCTACGAAAACGAACCGGTGGTGCTGAGCCGTGACGTCGAAGGCGTGATCGTGCCGGCAGGCACAGCAGTGATGCTCAAGGCTGGCCTTGCCGGCTACATCACGCAGGCGCTCGGCGGCAGCTTCACGCTCTACATCGAAGGCAACCTGTACCGGATTCCCGGCGAGCAGGCCGATGCGATCGGCAAGGAGCCGATCCGCGCGCCTGAATTGCCGCCCGGCGCGACCGAGGACGACGTGCGCGATCTGGCCTGGGCGCAGATGCGCCAGTGTTACGACCCGGAAATTCCGGTGAACATCGTCGACCTGGGACTGGTGTACACCTGCGCCGTCACGCCGGAGCCGGATGGCACGCGCAAGCTCAGCGTCAGCATGACGCTTACCGCGCCGGGCTGCGGCATGGGCGAAGTGCTGGTGCGCGACGTGCGCGAGAAGCTCGAACTCATTCCCACCGTGAGCCGGGCCGACGTGCAGCTGGTGTTCGATCCGCCGTGGAGCCAGAGCATGATGTCGGAGGCAGCGAGGCTCCAGACTGGCATGATGTGGTAGCCGTGCACGAGCTGATCCTGATGCGCCATGCGGAAGCCCTGCCAGCCGCGATCGACGCCGAGGATTTTGTGCGGCCACTATCGGATGCCGGCCGCCTGGCTGCGGCACGCGCGGCCGCAACGCTGGCCAGCGGCGCCGCGATCGAACGACTGCTCTACAGTCCGGCGCGCAGGACCAGCGAGACCGCGGCGATCGTGGCCGAAACCCTGTCGCTTGGGGCATCGCAGCAGCAGGCCGTGCCGGAGCTGTACCTCGCCACACCGCACCGTGTGCGCGCCGCCATTGCGCGCTGCCGCGGCGCGGCGCGCGTCGTGCTCGTCATCGGCCACAATCCCAGCATCAGTGAGCTCGGCGCGGAACTCGCTCCGGCGCAGCGGCGCAGGACTTTGCCGACTGCCGGTTACTGGCGCATGCCGCTCGATGAGAAGGCGTGGCGCGCGCTCACGCACACCGGAACAACGGCTCCATGAACAAGGTCCACCCGGCATTGTTCCTCGGCCACGGTTCGCCAATGCTGGCGATCGAACCGAGCCGCTATGGAACGGCCTGGCAGGAAATGGGCCGGAAGCTGCCGCGCCCGCGCGCGATCCTCGCTGTGTCTGCGCACTGGTACATCCGTGGCACGGCGGTCACCGCGCAATCTCAGCCGCGCACGATTCACGATTTCTACGGTTTTCCGCCCGCACTGTACGCCGTGCAATACCCGGCGCCGGGTGATCCGCACCTGGCGGCCAGAGTGTCGGCGCTGTTGGCTCCCACGCCGGTACGGCCGGACGAGGAATGGGGACTCGATCACGGCACCTGGTCGGTGCTGCGGCACATGTATCCGCAAGCAGATATCCCGGTGGTGCAGTTGTCGATCGATGCCCGCCTGAGCGGGCCGCAGCACTACACGCTGGCGCAGCGCCTGGCTCCGCTGCGCGACGAGGGTGTGCTGGTGCTCGGCAGTGGCAACGTCGTACACAACCTGCGCCAGCTGCAGTTCGACGCCGCGGCGACGCCGCCAGCGTGGGCGCAAACTTTCAACACTGCGGTGCGCACGGCCGTACAGGGCGGGCGCCACGCGGAGCTGGCAGCCTATGAAAGTCTCGATGCCGGCGCGGATTTAAGCGTGCCGACGCCCGAACATTACCTGCCGTTGCTTTATGTGCTGGCGCTGCAGCGTCCCGGGGAAATTGCCAGCATGCCACTCGATGGCATCGAACTCGGCGCGATCAGCATGCTGTGCGTGCAGCTCGGCGGCGTTCAGTCGACGGCGCAGAAACAATAGGCGAGCGTGTGCTGCGGGGTTGCCGCCAGCCGCTGCCAGCGCGCCACTTCGCGCTCCAGCGGCTGCAGTTGCGGCGCGAGCTGCGTGCGCAGCTCCGCTCCCAGCCCACTGCCGCCACCGAGGCCGGCGCCGCGCACCAGCGTGGCGTAGGTGCCGCGCGTGCTCAGCAACAACTGCTCGGTGAAGCTGAGCTCCGGCTCGATGACGCGCACGTCGTAATCCTTGCCGAGCCTGGCGCGTTGGGCCGCCGCATGCACGGCATCGTCGTAGCCGCCGATGCGATCGATGAGCCCGAGGCGCAGCGCATCGCGCCCGGCCCAGACACGGCCCTGCGCAATCGCGTCGATCTCGGCCGGCGTCTTGTGGCGCCCGCTCGCCACGCGCTCGATGAACTGCGCATAGCTGTGATCGACACCGGCCTGCAAAATGGCTTCCATTGCCGGCTGCAACGGCCGGTCGAGCCGCAATGTTCCGGACAATGCGGTGGTGCCGACGCCATCGACGTGCACACCCAGCTTCGCGAGCGTGCGATCGAAAGTGGGAACCGTGGCAAACACGCCGATCGAGCCGGTGATGGTGTTGGCGCTGGCCAGGATTTCGTCGGCCGGAGCCGCGATGTAATAGCCGCCCGAGGCAGCCAGGTCGCCCATCGAAGCGATGACCGGTTTGCCCGCGGCGCGCAGCAGCTGCACTTCGCGGTAGATCTGCTCGGCGGCCAGCACGCTGCCGCCCGGGCTGTCGATGCGCAGCACCACGGCTTTGATGCTGTCGTCGTTGCGCGCCTGGCGCAGCAAGGCCGCGGTCGATTCGCCGCCGATCGTGCCCGAGGGCTGGTCGCCGTCGAACATTTCGCCGCTGGCCACGATGACGCCGACGGCAGCGCCGGCGTTATGGTGCATCCTTTCTTCGGGACGGAGCGCCCGCAGGTAATCGTCGAGCATCACGCCCTGGAAGCCGCGTTTGCCGTCGTCGGCGCCGACCAGTTCGGCCATGCGCTTGTCGACCTCGGCATCGGTGCTCAGCGCCGTGACCAGGCCCGCGGCTTTCGCCACGCCTGCCAGGTCGCCGCCGGCCTTCTGCACCGCGGCCGCGTAGCCGTCCGCGTAGCTGCTGAACGCGCCCGGGTCGAGGTGACGCGCCGCACCGACTGAGGTGCGGTAGCCGAGCCACAGCGATTGCAGGTACGCGGTGCTCTCCTGCCGTTCCTCGTCCGACATGTCACGGCGCACGAACGGCTCAGCGGCGCTCTTGAACTTGCCGGCGCGCACCAGGTGCACGTCCACGGCCAGCTTGTCGATCGCATCCTTGAAGTACATGCGATAGCGGTCGTAACCGGGCAGCATCACGAAACCGAAGGGGTCAAGGTATACCTCGTCAGCTTGCGCTGCGAGGTAATACTGGCCCTGCAGGAAATAGCTGCCGTGGGCGATGACTTTCTTGCCGCTGGCGCGGAACTCGCGGATCGCCGCGGCCAGTTCTTCGAGCTCCGGCTGGCCGGCGCCGGCCAGGTCGTCAGTCTCGATCAGCAGCGCCTGGATGTGCGCATCGCCCCGGGCGCTGCGGATCGCACGCGTCAGGTCCCACAGCAGAGTTTGCGGGGCGCTCTCGCCCTGTGCTTCGCTGAGTGCGCGCTGCAGCGGTTCGCCGGCCAGCTGCTCGACGATCTCGCCGCTGGGATGCACGATGAGCGCGCCGCGCTCCGGCAGGTGTGCGATCGAGCCGCGCAGACCCACGATGATCAGCGTCAGCAGCGCCAGCATCAGCAGCAGGTGCAGCACACGCCGCAGCACATCCAGCCCGTGCCACAGGCCGCGGAGGAATGTCAGCAGGTAGCGCATCGATGGTGCCTGTCGCGCCGGTTGCGGGCGGCGCGTGTGCCGTTAAACCTTCTCTTCGATGCGGGCTGACTTGCCGGCGCGATCGCGCAGGTAGTACAGCTTGGCGCGCCGCACGTTGCCGCGGCGCTTCACGCTGATGTCGCTGATCGACGGGCTGTGCGTCTGGAAGGTGCGCTCGACGCCCTCGCCGTGCGAAATCTTGCGCACCGTGAACGAGGAGTTGAAGCCGCGATTGGAAATCGCGATCACCACGCCCTCGAAGGCCTGCACGCGCTCGCGCTCGCCCTCGATGACCTTGACCTGCACCACCACGGTGTCGCCAGGCTTGAAATCCGGCACCTTGCGCGTCATGCGCTCGGCTTCCAGCGTCTGAATGATGTTCATGTCTCGCCTTCCTGTTCCCGTTCCTGCAAAAATTCCTGCAACAGCGCCGCGCGCTGCGCATCCAGAGTCACACCGTCCAGCAGCTCGCGCCGCCTGAGCCAGGTGCGTCCCAGCGCCTGCTTCAGCCGCCAGCGCGCTATCGCGGCATGGTCGCCCGACAACAGCACCGCCGGCACCCGCCGCCCCTCGTGCTCTTCCGGCCGCGTGTAGTGCGGCCAGTCGAGCAGGCCCTCGCTGAACGATTCCTGCTGCGCCGAGCGCTCATCGCCCAACGCCCCCGGCAGGAGCCGCGCCAGCGCATCGATCAGCACCAGCGCCGGCAGCTCCCCGCCCGAGAGCACATAATCGCCGATCGAGAGCTCGAGTTCGACTTCCGCCGCGAGCACCCGCTCATCAATTCCTTCGTACCGTCCCGCGACCAGCAGCAGCGCGGGACGGCTCAGCAAACCCCGCGCTTGGGCCTGATCCAATCGCAAACCCTGCGCCGACAGCGCGATCGTCACACTCCCCGCAGGGAGCCTCACCCGCGCCGCGCGGATCGCCGCGCACAAGGGCTCAGGTTTCATCACCATGCCCGGCCCGCCACCGTACGGCCGATCATCCACCGTGTGGTGAACATCGCTCGTATGGGAGCGCGGATCCTCGGTTCCGACCGTCAGCAGGCCGCGCTCCTGCGCCCGCCCGACGATGCCGTGCCGGAGCGCATCCCGGATCATCTCCGGGAACAGCGTGACCACTTCGATCCGCACCTTCGCTCTCCGCGCCGCGACCGGCCTTACAGTCCCTCAGGCCAATCCACTTCAATCTCGCCCCGCTCCAGATCCACGCGCCGCAGGTGGCTGGGCAGGGCCGGAATCCACAACTCGCGCTCTCCTGTCACCACCATCACCGGCGCGGCAGGCGCCTCGATGAAGTGGCCGACCCGGCCGAGCTCGCGCCCTTCGCCGTTGACCACGCGCAACCCGATCAGGTCGTCGCGGTAGTACTCGCGCGCCGCGGTCGGCGGCAAGGCCGAACGCTCGATCTCGATGTCACAGCCGCTGAGCAATTCAGCGGCATCACGATCCTCAACGCCTTCAAAACGGGCCCGCAGCCAGCGTCCATCGAAAACCGATTCCGCCACCGTGCGAGCCTCCCGCGCACCCTGCGCATCCAGCAGCAGCCAGGAGCGATGCTGCAGCAGGTTTTCAGGCGGGTCGGTGTAGGACTGCACCTTGAGCCAGCCTCGCACCCCGGCGGGCCCAAGCACCCTGCCGAGCTTTACGTAGCGCGCCGGCCGAGCTTCGGCCACGGCCGCTGGAACCTCAGGCCGTCGCCTGCTTCCGGTACGTGGCCACGAGCTGGCTCACCCGATCGGAAAGCTGCGCCCCGAGGCCCACCCAATGATCAATGCGGCCCAGCTCCAGGCGCAGTCGGCTTTCCTTGCCGCGCGCGACCGGATTGAAGAAGCCAACCTGCTCAAGGCTGGAACCACCCTGGCGCTTGCGGCTGTCCGTCACGACGACGTGATAGAAGGGCTGGTTCTTGGCGCCGCGGCGGGTGAGACGAATAGTGACCATGTTTGACGGGACTCTGGGGTCAAAAAAGAGCGCGGATTCTACGCAAAGGGCGGCCAGACTTAAAGCCCTCAATGACTTATGGCCGGAAGGCGCCCATGAGCCGGCGCAGGCCCCCGCCCTTGAGCTGCTTCATCATTTTCTGCATGTCCAGAAACTGCTTGAGCAGCCGGTTCACGTCCTGGACCTGCACCCCCGCCCCCCGGGCAATGCGGCGCCTGCGTGATCCGTCGATGACCCCGGGCACGCGCCGTTCCCTGGGTGTCATGGAATCGATGATCGCTATCTGGCGGCGTACCTGGCGGTCGGCCTGTTCGGGTGGCATCGCGGACCTCTGGGCCATCTGAGCAGGAAGTTTGTCCATCAGGGCGCCCAGGCCGCCCATGCGGTGCACCTGCTCGAGCTGCGAGCGCAGGTCCGCCAAATCGAAGCCTTTGCCCTGGCTGACTTTGAGGGCCAGCCGTTCGGCCTCTCCCAGTTCGATGTTGCGCTGCACAGATTCGACCAGGGCAACGACATCGCCCATGCCGAGGATCCGTTGCGCCATGCGTTCCGGGTCGAAGAGCTCCAGCGCCCCGGTCTTCTCACCGACGCCCAGGAACACGATCGGTTTGCCGCTCACCTCGCGCACCGACAGCGCAGCGCCGCCGCGCGCATCACCGTCGGCCTTGGTCAAAATGATGCCGGTGAGTTCCAGCGCGGCGCTGAACGCATGGGCGGCGTTCAGCGCGTCCTGCCCGGACATCGCATCGACGACGAACAGGCGCTGGTGCGAATTCACCGCCGCGTCGATCTGCCGCACTTCATCCATCAGCGCGGCATCGATGTGCAAGCGTCCGGCCGTGTCGACGATCAGCGCGTCGTAAACGCCGCTGCGCGCCTGTGTCAATGCGGCGGCGGCGATCGCCGCCGGCGCAGCCCCGCTCGGCGGCGCGAAGAAATCGGCCTGCACCTGCGAGGCGAGTTTCTCGAGCTGCAAAATGGCCGCCGGACGGCGCACATCCGTGCTCACCAGCAGCACCCGTTTCCTGTGGGTCTCGATCAGCCAGCGCGCCAGCTTGGCGGCCGTGGTCGTCTTGCCGGCGCCCTGCAGCCCCGCCAGCAGCAGCACCAGCGGTGGCGTCGCATTGAGCGCAAGGCCGGCGCTGGTGCCGCCGAGCACCGCAACCAGTTCGCGATGCAGGATCCCGACGAGGGTCTGCCCGGGACTCAGGCTGGCGCTGACTTCAGCGCCCAGCGCGCGCGCCTTGACCGCGTCGATGAATTTCTTGACCACCGGCAGCGCGACATCGGCCTCGAGCAAGGCGACGCGCACCTCGCGCAGCGTGTCGGCGATGTTCTCTTCGCTCAGGCGCCCGCGGCCACGGAGCGCCGCCACGGCCGCGCTCAACCGGCCGGCAAGTTGGTCAAACATCGGGCAATTGTACGCGCAGGCTCTATGCTATGGGTCCCTTCGGTGAATCAAAAGCAGGTGTCCTCTGTGGATACGGCCCCGACCTCCGCACTGCTGCTGACGCTGCTCGGATTGCTGGTGGTGATCGCGTTTTCCGCGGGCACCGAGGTCGCGATGCTCTCGGTCAATCGCTATCGGGTGCGCACCCGCGCTGCCGCCGGCGAGCGCCGCGCCCGCGCGCTGGAAAAACTCCTGGCCAAGCCCGATCAATGGCTGGGCGCGAACCTGGTGATCCTCGAGGTGGCCAGCGTG
Source organism: Gammaproteobacteria bacterium (assembly GCA_003162555.1). Classification (GTDB taxonomy): domain Bacteria; phylum Pseudomonadota; class Gammaproteobacteria; order Steroidobacterales; family Steroidobacteraceae; genus FEN-1191. The sequence goes on from PMNQ01000076.1 coordinate 7,851, forward strand.
TCCGCCTCCTCCGTCATGACGCTGCTGGCGCTGCGCGTGCGGTATCCGCATGCGCTGCCGGTCATGGTGATTTCGCTGATGGTGTTCATCATCATCTTCTGCGAGCTGGCGCCGAAGATCTACGCTGCCACGCACAGCGAGGCGGTGGCGCTGAATTCGACGCTGGTGTACCGGGCACTGCTGTTCATCACCTGGCTGCCGCGATGGTTCACCAACCGCGCCGCATATGCCTTTCTGCGCCTGTTCGGCCTGCACGGCGCTGGGCACGGCGCGCACGCGCTGAGCGCCGAGGAGCTGCGCACCGTGGTGACCGAGTCGAGCGCGCTGATCCCGGCGCAGCACCGGCAGATGCTGCTGTCGATCCTGGACCTCGAGCGCGTGACGGTGAACGACATCATGATCCCGCGCCAGGACATCGCCGGCATTGATATCTCGTCCGACTGGGAGGACGTGCTCGAGCGGCTCCGCCAGACCCCGCACACGCGCCTGCCCGTCTACGATGGCGAACTCGACAACCTGATCGGCATCCTGCACATGAAACGCACCGCGCAGGAATTCGCGCGCGCCACACTGACACGCGAGCGGCTGATCGAACTGGCGCAGGCGCGCGAACCCTACTTCGTGCCCGCGGGCACCTCGCTCATGCACCAGCTGGCGCAGTTCCAGCACAACCGGCGCCGCCACGCATTCGTGGTCAACGAATATGGCGACATCGAGGGCATGGTGACGCTCGAGGACCTGCTCGAGGAAATCGTCGGCGAGTTCACCACCGACCCGGCGACCGTCGGCCACAAGGACGTGCATCGCGATGCCAGCGGCGCATGGCTGGTCAACGGCAGTGCCTCGATCCGCGCGCTCAATCGAGCGCTCGGCTGGCAGCTGCCCGACCTCGGCCCAAAAACGCTCAACGGATTGCTGCTGGAGAAGCTGGAGAACATTCCGCAGGCGGGCACTTCGCTGCGCATCGGTGCGCTGGAATTCGAAGTGCTGCAGACAATGGACAATTCGATCCGCACGGTGCGCGTGCGGCCGATCATCGAGACTCCCTAGCGCTGGAACGCCGCCTCGATCGCTTCGGCGAGCGTCGCGACGGCCTGCACTTTCACTCCCGGCACGCCCTGCCGCGGAGCATTCTGCTGCGGCACGATCGCACGCGTGTAGCCCTGCTTGTGCAGCTCCTTCAGCCGCTCCTCGCCGTACGGCACCGGCCGCACTTCGCCCGTCAGCCCGAGTTCGCCGAAGGCCACGAGCGTGGCGTCGAGCGCTTCGCCCTTCAGGCTCGAGCCGATGGCCAGCGCCAGCGGCAGGTCGGTCGCGGTCTCTGAAATCGCGAGGCCCCCGACCAGGTTCACGTACACATCGTGCTCGGCCGGCGAGAGGCGCGAATGTCGGTTCATCACGGCCAGCAGCATCGCCAGGCGGTTCGCATCGACGCCCTGCGCGACGCGCCGCGGCGCCGAGAAACGCGTGGCATCGGTGAGCGCCTGCACTTCGATCAGCAATGGGCGACCGCCATCGCGCGCCACCATCACCAGGCTTCCGGGCACGGGCTGCGGATTGCGCGACAGGAAAATCGCCGACGGATTGCGCACTTCGCGCAAGCCTGCGTCCGTCATCGCGAAGAAGCCCAGCTCGTTGACCGGGCCGAAACGGTTCTTGGTGGCGCGCAGCATGCGAAAACGGCTGCCAGCGTCCGCATCGAAATACAGCACCGTGTCGACCAGATGCTCGAGCAGCTTGGGGCCGGCGATCGCGCCATCCTTGGTCACGTGCCCGACGATGATGACCGAAGTGCCGCCCTGCTTGGCAAAGCGCACCAGCGCCGCGGTGCATTCGCGCAGCTGCTGCGGTGATCCAGGGCTCGACTCCGCCACTGCGGTCTGCATGGTCTGGATCGAATCGACGATCAGCAGCGCGGCGCGCCGCTCGTTGGCGAGCGCCATGATCGCTTCGAGCGAGTTGTCGCTGAGCAGCGTGAGGTGTGGTGCGGTGAGCGCCAGCCGCCGCGCCCGCTGCGTGATCTGCTGCGTCGATTCCTCGCCAGAGGCATACAGCACCGGCCGGCCCGCGCCCACGGCCGCCGCGACCTGCAGCAGCAGCGTCGATTTGCCGATGCCCGGCTCGCCGCCCAGCAGGCTTACCGAGCCGGCGCCGATTCCGCCGCCAAATACCCGGTCGAGTTCGGACATGCCGAGGCTCATGCGCTCCTCGGCAGCCGGATCCGCCGCCAGCGCCACCGGCATGGCCGGGGCGCCCGACGCTGCAGCGGCGGTGCTCGCCACGCGAACACCGAGCACGCGCGTCAGCGTGTTCCACTCGCTGCAATGCGGGCACTGTCCCTGCCACTTCAGCGATTCGCCGCCGCAGGAACTGCACACGTAAACCGGTTGATTTCGCGCCATGCCAGCAAAGCCTAAGTCAGCGCCCGTCGCGGCGCAGTCAAAACTCCAGTACGATGCCGCGCTAATGCAATCTGGCCAGGCCCGATCCGGTGCATCTGTGACCCCAGACGCGCCCTGGAAAGGCCGCCGATGGTAACTTTTGCAGCGCGGCGCGCTCCGGCCGCTCGATAAGGACGGCAGTGGACCAGTATCTGTGATCCAGTTCACGTTTCCAAGCAAGCTCCGAGAGCCTGGCCGTGGGGCCCGGCGATGAGTCTGAAAGGCAAGCTGCGCTGCGTGGGCCTGACGGACACCGGACGCGTGCGCGAGCACAACGAGGACACGATTGCCTGGGATGCCAACCTCGGGTTGCTGGTGCTGGCCGACGGCATGGGCGGCTACAACGCCGGCGAAGTGGCCAGCGGCATCGCGGTCAAGACCATCGTCAACCTGGTGCGTGAGGCGATCGAGCGTGAGGACCTGTCCGCTCCCGACCCGGGCACGGGCCTGTCGCGCACCACCATCATCCTGCGCGATGCCATCACACGCGCCAACAAGATCATCTTTCAGACCGCGCGCACGCAGCCCAATTGCGAGGGCATGGGTACGACGGTGGTCGGCGTGCTGTTCCACGACAACCGCGTGACCGTCGCCCACGTGGGCGATTCACGCCTGTACCGGCTGCGCGGATCGACTTTCGAGCAGGTGACGCTCGATCACTCGCTGCTGCAGGAACTGGTCGACCGGGGCTTTTATTCACCCGAGGAAGCGCAGCGCGCGGCCAACAAGAATTACGTCACGCGGGCGCTCGGGGTCGAGGCCGGCGTCGAGGTCGAGATCCAGGAACACCCGGCCCAGCGCGGCGATATCTACATGCTGTGCTCGGACGGCCTCTCGGACATGGTCGAGGATGACGATATTCACTTAACGATCAACACCTTTGGTGCTAACCTTGACACGGTAGCGCAGCAGTTGATCCAGCTCGCTAATGACAACGGCGGCAAGGATAATATTTCCGTTTTGCTGGCCCAGGTCGTTGATTCGTTCCCCGTACGTCGGGGAGTATTGGACCGGATGTTAGGCTGGTTCAGTTAGGTTCTTAAAAACAGGCGAGAACTAAGGCGAGCATATATGGCAAGGCTGATTCTGAGTCTCGACGGCCAGGTAATGGCCGAATACAACATGAACAAGGAGCGCTACACGATCGGGCGTCTGCCGGATAACGATATCCGCATCGACAACCCGGCCGTCAGCGGCCATCACTCGCTGATCATCAACATCCTCAACGACTCGTTCCTCGAGGACCTGAACAGCACCAATGGCACCTACGTCAACGGCAAGCTGATCAAGAAGCACGCGCTGCAGCACGGCGATGTTGTCACCTGCGGCCACCACCAGTTGCGCTTTGTCGAAGACGACACCGCCCAGCAGGACGAATTCGAAAAAACCATGGTCATCCAGCCCTCGGCCCGCCCCGTCGAAAAAGTGCGAGCTGCTATGGCTGCATCTGCAGACGCCACAGCTTCCCGCCGCGCGCTCGGCAACGGCACGCCGGCCATGAAGAAGGCCAGGCTCCAGGTGCTGTCAGGCGCTTTTGCCGGGCGCGAACTCGAGCTCACCAAGACGCTGACTACCCTCGGCCGCCCTGGCGTCCAGGTGGCGGCGATCACGCGCCGCTCGGAGGGCTACTTCCTGGTGCACGTTGATGCCGACGCTGCCGACAACTTCCCGCTGGTGAACGGTGCGCCGATCGGCGCCACGGCGCGCAAGCTCGTGGACAACGATGTCATCCAGCTCGCCGGCGTGAAGATGGGGTTCTTCGAAGGCTAGCGCAGTACGCCTTCGGCGTAGGAGTCGGCGGCGTAGTTGGCGAAGCGGCTGTACTGGCCCTGGAAGGTCAGCATGAAAGTGCCGATCTCGCCGTTGCGATGCTTGGCGAGGTCGATCTCCGCGATGCCGCGCTTGGGCGTGTTCTTGTCGTAGACCTCATCGCGGTAGATCAGCAGGATCATGTCCGCGTCCTGCTCGATCGCGCCCGATTCACGCAGGTCCGACATCACCGGCTTCTTCTCGGTGCGCTGCTCGACGCCGCGATTGAGCTGCGAGAGCGCGATGACCGGCACCGCCAGTTCCTTGGCGAGCGCCTTGAGGCCGCGCGAGATCTCGGCGATCTCGGTGGCGCGGTTTTCCTTGGTGCCCGGCACCTGCATCAGCTGCAGGTAATCGACCACGATCAGATCGAGCCCGTGTTCGCGCGCCACGCGGCGCGCCCGCGCGCGCAACTCGGTCGGCGTCAGGCCCGCCGATTCGTCGATGAAAATGCGGGCCTCGGCGAGCTGGCTGGTCGCGGCCGTCACGCGTACCCAGTCGTCGTCGGAAATCTGCCCGCTGCGGATGCCGTTGAGTGGCACGCCGCCGATCGAGGCCAGCATGCGCGTCAGCAGCTGCTCGGCCGGCATTTCCATGCTGAAGATCGCGACCGAAGATTTCGTGGCTGGATTGACGGCCGCGTACTCGGCAATGTTCATCGCCAGCGTGGTCTTGCCCATTGAAGGGCGGCCGGCAACGATCACGAGGTCGCCGGGCCTGAGGCCGCCAGTCTTGCGATCGAAATCAGCAAAACCGGTCGGCAGGCCGCGCATCGAATTCGGGTTGTCGTGCCACTGGTCGATCTTGTCGATCAGCGGCGGCAACAGTGTGCTGACTTTGACCGCGCCGTCGCGCCGGCCGGTGCTCTGCTCGGCGATCGCGAATACCTGCTGTTCGGCATCGTCGACCAGGTCGCGGGCCGAACGCCCGTCATTGGCGAAGGCCGCGGCGGTGATCGAGCGCCCGGCCGTGATCAGCCGCCGCAGCAGCGAGCGCTCGCGGACAATCTGCGCATAGGCACGCACGTTCGCGGCGGTCGGCGTATCGCGCGCCAGGCTCCCCAGATACGCCAGTCCGCCTGCGGCTTCCAGCTTACCGTTGCGTTCCAGGTGCTCGGAGGCCGTGACGACATCGGCGGGTTTGCCATTGGCAATCAGCTCCGCCAGCGCGCCAAATATGAGCTGGTGATCGGGACGGTAGAAATCATCGGCGACGACCACATCGCCAACCTGGTCCCAGGCCGGCGCATCGATCAGCAGCCCGCCGAGCACGGCCTGCTCAGCCTCCGCCGAATGCGGCGGCGTCACCGCGCCCGGATCGGCGGGCGACTCGTTATCGCGACGTGAACGGAGCGGCCCGGCCATATCTCTGACCGACTCCGTTGTGCCCGTTGGACCCTAGCCCTGCTCTTCGGCGGCGATGATCACGAGAATCGTGACCTCGACGTCGGTGTGCAGGTGCAGCGTGACCTGGTGCTCGCCCACCTGGCGGATCGGGCCGGTCGGCAGCCGCACTTCGCTGCGGTTGACCGTCTTGCCGCCAGCCGTGCAGGCCTCGGCGATGTCGGAGGTGCCTACCGAGCCGAACAGCTTGCCTTCCGAGCCCGCCTTGGCGGTGATCGTGATGCGGAAATCGCGCAGCGATTCGGCGCGCTGCTCCGCACTGCCCAGCTCCTCGCCGGCAATCCGTTCCAGCTCGGCGCGCCGCACTTCGAAGCGCGCTACATTGGCCGGCGTGGCCAGCGTGGCGCGGCCCGAGGGCAGCAGGTAATTGCGGCCGTAGCCGCTCTTCACCTTGACGCGATCGCCGATGGTGCCGAGGTTCGCGACCTTTTGCAGGAGAATGACGTCCATGGCCTGACCTCAGTGCTGATCGGTGTACGGCAGCAGCGCGAGAAAGCGCGCGCGCTTGATCGCGGTTGCCAGCTGGCGCTGGTAAAAGCTCTTCGTGCCGGTGATGCGGCTCGGCACTATCTTGCCGGTCTCGGTGATGTAGTTCTTCAGAATGCCCAGATCCTTGTAGTCGATCGTGGCGACATCATCAGCCGTGAAGCGGCAGAATTTCTTGCGACGGACAAAGCGTGACATGGTGTTTCCTTAAGGAATTTCGGGGTGCGGTCTTCAGGGGTTGAGCGACATGTCGTCGTCGTCGCCCATCTCGTCGCGCTCGCGACGCGCCTCGTTTTCCTCTTCCGTGCGTGACATCGGCGAGGGCTCGGTCACCGCAGCATCCATGCTGACCACCAGGTGGCGCAGCACAGCGTCGCTGAAACGGAACGCACCGGTCAGTTCGGCGAGAATTTTCTGGTCGCACTCGATGTTCATCAGCACGTAATGTGCCTTGTGAACCTTGGCGATCGGGAAGCACAGCTGGCGCCGGCCCCAGTCCTCGAGACGATGCACCGCGCCATTGCCAGCGGCAATCATGCCGCGGTAACGCTCGATCATCGCCGGAACCTGTTCGCTCTGATCCGGGTGGACCAGGAACACCACTTCGTAATGCCTCATGATTGACTCCTTGTGGATTGAATGCCACCCGCTCAAGGCATTGGCGGTGTGGCAAGGAGAAGCCGCGCAGGATACCCGAAGGGTCCGGCTGCGTGCAACTGGACGGGCGGTTAAATGGCCGTCCGGCGCTGCCGCAGCGCCTCATAAAGCAGCATCCCGGAGGCTACCGAGACGTTCAGGCTCTCAACCGACCCGAGGCTCGGAAGCGAGACCAGCCAGTCGCAATTGCGCCGCGTCAGCTCGCGCAGCCCCGTGCCCTCGGCCCCCATGACCAGGCATCTGCCGCCGGTCAGGTCGACCTGATCCGCGCGCTGCGGTGCTGAGGCGTCAGCGCCGACGATCCACACGCCGGCATCCTTGATCAACTTCAGGCTGCGCGACAGGTTGGTCACCGTAACGACCGGCGTGGTTTCGGCGGCGCCCGCCGCGACCTTGCGGGCGGTTGCGTTCAGCGTGGCCGCGCGATCGCGTGGCACCAGCACCGCCAGCGCGCCGCAGGCATCCGCGGTGCGCAGGCAGGCGCCCAGGTTGTGCGGATCCTGCACCCCATCCAGAGCCAGCAGCAGTGGATCGCGCACCTTGCCGAGCATTGCGTAGAACGAGTCTTCCGTCAGCGGCGCGAGCGGCTCGACTTCCGCCACCACGCCCTGGTGTGCGACCTCCCCCACCCAACCACGGAGACGCGCCGCATCGACGCGCTCGACCGGCCGGCCGGCATCGCGCGCCAGGATCTCGATCGCCACGGCGCGCTGGTCGGTGCGTCCCTGCTGGATGTACAGGCGCAGCACGCGCTGCGGCGCGTGCGCCAGCAGCGCTCGCACCGTGTGCAGGCCGTAGATCCGTTCGCTCGCCATTGTCAGTCGGCCGCCAGCTCCAGATCGATCATGCCCTCGACCGGATTTACCGACGTCACCATCACACGCACGCGCATGCCGGGGCTGAACTTTCGCCCGGTGCGCCGCCCCTGCCACTGGCCGCCGTCACGCGTCATCGCATAGTCGTCGTCGCGCAGCGCGGTGAGATGCAACAGTCCGTCGGCGCCGACGCCGAGCAGCTGTACGAAGCAACCGAACTCGACCACGGTGGTGATCAGGCCCTCAAAGGTCTGACCGATGCGATCGCGCAGATACACGCATTTGAGAAAAGACTCGACATAGCGGTCGGCCTCGTCAGCGCGCTTCTCGAGCCGCGACAGATCGGCGCCGATGGGTTCGAGCGCGGATTGCTCGGCGCTGGATTCGCGCGGCGCCAGGGCGAGGCCGGCGCGCAACGCGCGATGCACCAGCAGGTCCGGGTAGCGGCGGATCGGCGAGGTGAAATGCGCGTAGTCCGGCAGTGCCAGTCCAAAGTGGCCGATGTTGGCGGGCTGGTATACGGCTTGCGACAGCGAGCGCACCACCAGCGTCTCGACGAACGGCCGCAGTTCCGCGTCGCGCACGCGCGGCGCGATGCCGGCCAGATCGCGCGTGCGGATCTCATCCGGGATCTGCAATTCGATGCCGAGCACATGCAACGTGGCCTTGAGATTGTCGAGCTTGCGTTGCTCCGGCGGCTGGTGAACACGATAGAGCGCGGGCATGTGCAGGCGCTTGAGCTCCTTGGCGACAGCCACGTTGGCCAGCACCATGCATTCTTCGATCAGCTTGTGCGCCTCGTTGCGCGACTTGAACTCGATCGCGCGTACCTGCTCTTCCTTGCTGAACACGAAGTTTGCTTCCGGGGCATCGAATTCGAGCGCGCCACGGCGCGAACGCGCCTTGAGCAGCGCGTGGTACACCTCGACCAGCGGCTCGAGCTTGTCGACCAGCGGGCCGAGCGCGGCCCGCGCGGCCGGATCGCGCGTGAACAGCAGCGCGAAGGCCGCGTCGTAGGTGAGCCGCGCTGCAGAGCGCATCACCGCCGGGTAAACGCGCCAGCCCTTGAGCGAGCCGCGCGCACTGACGTGCATGTCCGCGACCATGCACAGGCGGTCGACGTGGGGCTCGAGCGAGCACAGATGGTTGGATAGCGCCGTCGGCAGCATCGGCAGGACGCGATTGGGAAAATAGACCGACGTGCCGCGCGCACGCGCCTCCGTGTCGAGCATGGTGCCCGGCCGCACGTAGTGACTGACATCCGCAATCGCGACCAGCAGGCGAAAATCCTCGCCATCGCGCTCCGCATACACGGCGTCGTCGAAATCGCGCGCATCGGCGCCGTCGATCGTCACCAGCGGCACGTTGCGCAGATCGGTACGCCGGGCCGCCTCGACCGCATCCACGTGACTGCCAAAGCGCTTCGCTTCCTGCAGCACTTCGGGACTGAACTCCTGGCCGAGGTCGAAGCGCGCGATCGCCGCCTCGGTCGACATCTCGACCGGCCGCTCGGGATCCAGGCGCTTGCGCACCCAGGCCTCGCCCGTCACACCATCAGCCGGATAACGCTTGATGTCGGCGATGACCCAGTCGCCGGGTTGCGCGCCCTGCGTACCCGAGTGCGGAATGTTGCAGACGATCGCGAGCCGCCGGTCGGCCGCGCGCACGCGCAGTTCATGGCCGCTGCGTTCGACCACGCCCAGGAATGCGCTCAAGCCCCGCTCGAGCACGCTCTTGACGGTGCCGACCCAGCGGTCCTGCGCGTCCTTGTGCAGCGACAGGCTGACGCGGTCGCCCTGCACCAGTCCCGACATTTCGCGCGGCGGCAGGAATACGCCGCCTTCGATCCCATCGACGCGCGCGAAGCCAAAGCCTGCGCGGTTCGGCGAAACGATGCCTTCGGCAGCCGTCGGTTCACCCTTGCCGGGCTTGCGCACCTGGTGGCGTGAGCCTCGACGGGCGGGATGTCGCGTGGTGCGCGTTGGCTTTCTGCTACGGGTCAATTGACAGCTCCGGACCGCTTTCTTACATTGCGCCGCCGCGGCAGATGCGCGCCCTTAAGTGTAGCAGGACGTTGATCACGCTGGATGTCACCATGGTTTATGCGGCGCTGTGCATCTTCGCGGCGGCCGTCGTGCGTGGCTACGCCGGCTTCGGCTTTTCACTGCTGGGCATTACAGCCTTGTCGCTGGTCCTGCCGCCCGCCACCGTCGTGCCATCGATTTTCATGCTCGAAGTACTGGCAGGACTCCCGCTGCTGCCGGGACTCTGGCGGCTCATTCACTGGCGTGAGTTGCTCTGGCTTTTTCTGGGTTGCCTGCTGGGCACTCCGTTTGGTGTGTACGCACTCGCGCACGCGCCTGCTGCGCCGATGACCCTTGGCCTGGCCGTGTTCGTGCTGGTCTCAGCCGTGGTATTGAGCCGCGGCTACCGCTTGCAGCGCATGCCGCGTCCCCCTGTGGCATTTGTTACTGGCATCGCATCGGGCCTGGCCAATGGTGGCTTCGGCATGGGCGGGCCGCCGGTCATCCTGTTCTTTTTCAGCTCGCCGGCGGGGGTCGNNCCGGTGTGGCGGCCGGACGCGCCTCGCTCATTGCCTACTTCATGATGACCGACATCGTCGGCTTGGGCTGGCAGGGCGCGAACGGTCTGATCAATACCGCGACCGTGCTGCGCGCGGCGGTGTTCCTGCCGCTGCTGGCCACCGGCGTCTGGCTCGGCAATCACCGCTTCAAGCAGGCCGAACCCGCGTCCGCCCATCGATGGATACTGCGCCTGCTGATGCTGCTCGCGCTGCTCACCGGCGCGCGCGCGATCTCACAGCTTTACTAGGATCCGCTGATAGGTCAGCTCACGCTGATGGCGGCGCCGCGGCGCCGAAGCGCCGCCGGACGAAGTAGCCGGCCAGCATCACCAATGCGCTCATGATGCCGAACAGCAGCGGCAGCCGTTGATCCGGGATGAAAGCCATCGCCGCAACGATCGCGAGCATCGTGACGATCGCCACTATGGTGAGCACCGGATAGCCCCACATGCGCACGCGCAGCCGCTCCGGCGCCTCGCGTTCGAGCCGGCCGCGCAACCGCAGTTCCGCGCACGCAATCAGCACATACACGAAGATCGCGACCGTCCCGTAGGAGTCGACGAGGAACGCGAACACGTGTTCCGGCGAGATGTAGTTCATCACCACGGCCGCGTAGCCGAATGCCGTGCTCATCAGGATCGCGCGCACCGGCACGCCGCGCTTGTTTAACCGGGCGACGCCGCGTGGCGCATCGCCACGCCGCGCCAGCGCCATGATCATGCGGGAAGAAGCAAACAGCCCGCTGTTGAGGGCCGACAGCACCGCGGTCAGGATCACGCCATTCATGATCTGCGCCGCGGCGGGTATACGCAGGGTCTCGAGCGCCGTGACGTAAGGCTGCACGATGCCCGCTGAGTTCCACGGCACCAGCGTCACGACCACGAGAATGGAACCGACGTAGAACACGAGCACCCGCGACACCACGGACTGGGTCGCGCGTGCGACCGCGCGCTCAGGCTCGGCCGATTCGGCCGCCGCCACGGTGACGATTTCGGAGCCAAAATAGAAGCCCGTTGCCGCGACCGCCCCGGTAAGCACGGGCGCGAGTCCCAGGGGCATGAATCCTCCATGGGCCGTGAGGTTCGTGAAGCCACCGGAAAAACCAGGCCACAGACCACAGACGACCACGACGCCAATGCCGAGAAATACCATTATCGCGATCAACTTGATCGAGGCGAACCAGTATTCCGTTTCGCCCCAGGAGCGCACCGACAGCAGGTTCAACAATGTGAAGATCGTCATCAGGCCCAGCGTGAAGCGCCATTGCGCCACATCGGGAAACCAGTGCGTCAGGATCTTTGCCCCCGCCACTGCCTCGAGTGCCACGACGATGATCCAGAAATACCAGTACATCCACCCTGTCATGAAACCCGCGAGCTCGCCGAGCGCCAGGCGGTTGTACTCGTAGAATCCGCCGACCGCGGGATATGCGGAAGCCATCTCGCCGAGCATGCGCATCACCAGCACGACCAGCGTGCCGGTCAGCGCGAAGGACACAACCGCGGCCGGCCCGGTGGCCTGGATGACGACGCCGCTGCCGACGAACAGGCCGGCGCCGATGACACCACCCAGCGCGATCATGCGCATGTGCCGCGTCTTGAGCGTGCGGCGCAGTGCGTTGGAACCGGAATCGGTGCCCGAAGTATCTGGGTTCATTCGAGACCTCAGTTTTTCAATCCCTGCGTGCCAGTCAACCCACGTGCAGCGCGATGAAGCGGTTCACCGCGGCGCCGCCCACCACCAGCCACAGGAACAATATGAATGTCAGCAGCAGCGGCCTTCCGCCGGAGCGCCTGAGCGTACCAAAGTGCGTCGAGATGCCGAGCGCGCCCATGGCAGTAGCGAGCAGCCAGTTGTCGAGCCTGGTGATCATGCCGACGACGGGGTGCGGCACGACGTCCAGTGAATTGAACAGCACCACCGCGATGAACAGCAGCGCAAAAGTGGGCACGGTCACCGGGCACTCGAACTCCTCGACCGCGCCTGTGCGCGCATTCATGCGCCGGGCCCGCGCCCGGATGTACGCCGCCAGGATCGGCAGGAACGGGGCCAGCATCATGACGCGCACCATCTTGGCGATGACCGCCGTGCCCGCGACGTCATCAGAACCAATCTGCCGGCCGGCCGCGACCACCTGCGCGACCTCGTGCACCGTTGAACCGATGTAGATGCCGAATGTGGAAGCGCCTCCGGGGATCACCTGCCACATATGGTTCAGGTCGTAGAGGAACGGGTACAGGAACATCGAGATCGTTCCAAAGATGACCACTCCGGTCACGGCGACACTGGCCTGTTCGGGCTTCCCTCTCACCAGCTGCTGGATCGCGAGCACGGCCGCCGCGCCACAAATCGCGCTGCCCGCGCCGACCAGCATTGCCACAGTACGGTCTACCCCAAGCAGCCGCGTGCCCAGCTGCAGACTCAGCACGAAAGTCGATGCCAGGATCAGCGAGTCGATCAGGACGCCCTGCCAGCCCACGTGGCCGACATCCTGGAGCGTGAGCCGGAATCCATAGAGCACGACGCCATAACGAAGCAGGGTCTGGCGCGAGATGCACACGCCTGCCTCCGCCCAGGGTTTGATCGAAGGGTAAAGCGTGTTGCCCACCAGCATGCCAAGGATGATCGCGACGGTGAGCGGGCTGATGCCGTGCGCCTGCAAAACCTGCCAGCTGGCGAGCCACACTGCCACCAGTCCGAGCACCGCCGTGAGCAGCAGGCCCGGCCCCGGCTTTGCGGGCAGCGCGCCGTTATCCATGGAGTGATTTCAATGTGGCGTAAACGTGGCGGACGATCGCGAGCTCCTCATTCGCCTCGACGACCCAGATTGCATGCGGCGCTCCGGCTGCGGCGATTGTAGTCTCGTGGCGGCGATTCCGGTCGGCATCGATCTGCAGCCCGAGCCACGACAAATGATCGACGATACGGGCCCGCACCGCCGCACTGCCGACGCCGATGCCGCCGGTAAAAGCAGTCGCATCGAGCCCGCCAAGCGCCACAACCAGCGATGCCGCGTGGCGTGCCGCCCAATAGCAGAAATGTTCGATCGCGCGCCGGCAGGCATCGTCGTCGATGCGCTCCAGTTCGCGCATGTCTGAACTGCGTCCGGACAGGCCGAGCAATCCGGAGCGCCGGTAGAGCAGATCCTCGAGCGCATCGACGGACATGCCGCGTTCGCGCTGCAGCGCCAGCAACAGGCCCGGATCGATCGCGCCACAGCGCGTGCCCATCACGAGGCCGTCGAGCGTCGAATAACCCATCGTGGTTGCGACGCTGCGGCCATCGCGGACCGCGGCAATGCTGCAGCCGTTGCCCAGATGAAATATCAGCAGGCGTTCTGGTGGCGTACCGCCGCCCCGCTCCGTGAGCACAGCCGTGACATGTTCAAAGTTCAGGCCATGAAAGCCGAAGTGACGGTAGCCCGCCTCGTGCAACTCTGCCGGCAACGCATAGCGACTCTCAACCGCCGGCATGGTGGCGTGGAACGCCGTGTCGAAACACGCCACCTGCGGCAGCCGCGGCGCCACCCTCCGCATCGCATCGACGGCATCGAGGCAGAATCGATTGTGCAGCGGCGCCAGTGCGCGCAAGGTATTCAGTTCATCGAAGTGCGCATCATCGAGGAGCATCGGCGCCACGAACCGGGATCCACCGTGAACGATGCGATGGCCGCAGGCCGCCAGGCTCTCAGCAGCGACGCCGCGCTCTGCCAGCGCCGCCAGAATTGCGGTCAGTGCGGCCGCATGGTCGGTCGATGAGGGCAGCTCGCGCGCCGCCGCCGGCACAGCGCCGTCGATCAGCAATCGCGGACGCGTGCCTATACCTTCTACTTGTCCGTGCCAGGTGCGCGAGATTTCATCGAAAAGCGCAAATTTCAGCGACGAGGAACCCGCATTGAGGACCAGCACCCGACGGCCGGCCTGGTCCCTCATGCCGGACTTTGCGGCCGCATGTCCTCACGCTGGATGCCGGCGATGACGACCGGCTTCTTCATCGCATCGCGCCGGAACGGTTCACCGAGCTCCTGGTTCAGCAGCACTTCGATGAAGGTCGTGACGCCCTGCGCCTGCCCGGCGCAGGCCGTGCGCAGCGCCTCGGTGAGCTCCGCCGCCGTGCGCACCGTCACGCCACGGTGCCCGCAGGCCTCGGCCACGCGGGCGTAGTTCACGCCCGGATCGAGCTCGGTGCCGACGAAATTGTTGTCGTACCAGAGGATCGAATTGCGCTTTTCCGCGCCCCACTGGTAGTTGCGGAAGATCAGCATCGTGATCGCCGGCCACGGATCGCGTCCGATCGAGGTCATCTCGTTCATCGAGATGCCAAAGGCGCCGTCACCGGCGAATCCGACCACGGGAATGTCTGGATTGCCGATCTTCGCGCCGATGATCGAGGGAAAGCCGTAACCGCAGGGGCCGAACAGGCCGGGCGCCAGGTACTTTCGGCCCTGCTCAAACATCGGGTAGGCGTTGCCAATCGCGCAATTGTTGCCGATGTCGCTCGAGATGATCGCATTCGCGGGCAACCCGGCGACGATCGCGCGCCAGGCCTTGCGCGGCGACAAGGCCTTCGGCTCGCGCGTACGACAGTCCGCGTTCCAGCTCGTGCCCGCATCGTCCTGCTCGTCGTCCATCCCGGCAAGTTCAGCAGACCAGGCACGCTTAGTTTCGGCAATCTGCTCGCGCCGCGCCGCGCGGCCGGTGTCGCCCGCGCCCGGCGCCAGTTGCGCGAGCAGCTGAGCGGCCACCTGTTTGGCGTCACCGCAGATCGCGACCGCAACCGGCTTGGTGAGGCCGATGCGATCCGGATTGATGTCCACCTGGATGATCGCCGCGGACTTCGGCCAGTAGTCGAGTCCATAACACGGCAGCGTCGAGAACGGATTGAGCCGCGTACCGAGCGCCAGTACGACGTCGGCCTTTGCGATGAGTTCCATCGCAGCGCGCGAGCCGTTGTAGCCGAGCGGTCCCACGCTGAGCCGATGGCTGCCCGGGAACGAATCGTTATGCTGGTAGTTGTTGCAGACCGGCGCATCGAGGCGCTCGGCCAGCGCCGCGCACTCGCTCGTAGCGCCGCCCAGCACCACGCCGGCTCCCGAGAGAATCACCGGGTATTTCGCCGCGGACAACAGACGTGCGGCTGCCGCGATCGCGCGAGCACCGCCAGCGGGCCGCTCGAATTCGATCGCCGCTGGCAGCGGCACGTCGATCACCTGGGTCCAGTAGTCACGCGGGATGTTGATCTGCGCCGGCGCCGACAGACGCTTCGCCTTGCAGATCACGCGATTCAGCACTTCCGGAATGCGACTCGGGTCGCGCACTTCCTCCTGGTAGCCGACCATGTCGCGAAACACGGCCATCTGCTCGACTTCCTGGAAACCGCCCTGACCGATGGTGCGGTTCGCCGCTTGCGGCGTCACCAGCAGCATCGGGGTGTGATTCCAGTAGGCCGTCTTGATGGCGGTCACGAATCCGGTGATGCCGGGCCCGTTCTGCGCGATGGCCATGGCGATCTTGCCAGTCGAGCGCGTGTAGCCGTCGCAGATCAGGCCGCCGTTGGTCTCGTGCGCGACGTCCCAGAAGGTGATGCCGGCTTTCGTGAACAGATCGGAGATCGGCATGAAGGCCGAACCGATGATGCCGAACGCGTGTTCGATGCCATGCTGCTGCAGCATCTTCACGAACGCTTCCTCGGTCGTCATCTTCATCAACACTACTCCTGGCCCGATCGGCGCATCTCTATCAGGCAGCCGCAGACAGCTCGGCAAGCACCTCGGCGACGGCCTCCACGGCTCCGGCCATGCCGCGTTCCCCCAGTTGCCCCATGCAGCCCACGCGGAAGGTCTCAATGGCGGTCAGCTTGCCTGGATAAAGAATGTAACCGCGCGACTTGACGGCTTCGTAGAAACTCTTGAACGCATAGTGTGGCACGCGCGGCGCGTGAAAGGTCACGATGATCGGCGCCTGGATTTCTTCGGGCAGGAAGCTCCTCAAGCCCAGCTGGGTGAATCCGTTGATCAGCGTGCGACAATTGCCAGCGTAGCGTGCCCCGCGCGCCGCACATCCGCCCTCATTGAGATATTGCTCGATCGCAGCATCGAAAGCGGCGACCACGTGCGTCGGCGGCGTGTAGCGCCATTGCGTGGTTTTCTGCATATAGATCCACTGGTCGTACAGGTCTAGCGCCAGCGAATGACTGTTGCCCTCAGCGCGCTCCAGCACACTGCGCCGCGCGATCACAAAGGCCATGCCCGGCGGCCCCTCCAGGCACTTGCCGGATGCGGCAATGATCGCGTCGAACGGGGTACGGCGCGCGTCGATCGGGAGAGCGCCGAAGGAACTCATTGCATCGACAATCAGGCTGCGGCCGTGACGCGCCACGACCTCGGCCACTTGCTGCAGAGGATTGAGGATGCCGGCGCTGGTTTCGCAATGCACGAGCGCCACATGCGTGATGCTCGTATCGGCGGCGAGCGAGCGGTCGATGTCCGCGGCACGCACGGCGGCGTCTTCCGCGTAGTCAACTGTGGTGAGCTTACGGCCCAGCACACGGCATATGCGGGCGATGCGCTGGCAGTAGGCGCCGTTTTGAGGCACCAGCACGTGGCCATTGCGTGGCACCAGTGTGCCGATCGCGGCTTCGACCGAGAACGTGCCGCTCCCCTGCAGCGGTACGCACTCGTGCGTGTCGGCGGCGTTGACGATCGCGNNCAGCCGCTCGCGCACGCGTGCGGTAATCTGGTTGAAATCGCTGTCCCAGGAACCCCAGTCCCTGAGCATGCTTTGGCGGGTGGCCAGCGAGGTTGATAGCGGGCCGGGGGTCAGCAGGTAAGGTACTGGCTTCATTGGAATACTCTCGCGTGCCGGCCGCGCAACGCCTGCTATACAGTAAACTGTCGGCCGCGTACTGTCATCTGTCCGGCAGTGAAGCGGAGTCACGATGCACCAGATCGAAGTCAATGGACGCGGCTACCGCCTGCCAGCACAACCGTCGGTAGTCGTGTGCGTGGACGGTTGCGAGCCGGATTACATTGCACAGGCCATCGCCGGTGGCCATATGCCGTGGATGAAGTGGGTGCTCGCGAGCGGCGCATCGGTGATTGCCGACTGCGTCGTGCCGACGTTCACCAATCCCAACAATCTTTCCATCGTCACCGGCGCGCCGCCCTCGGTGCACGGCATCTGCGGGAATTTCCTCTACGACGTCGCCAACAACGTCGAAGTCATGATGAACGACCCGAAGTGGCTGCGCGCCCCGTCGCTCCTCGCCGCGCTCGCCGACGCCGGCTGCTCGGTTACCGTGATCACCGCCAAAGACAAACTGCGCCGGCTCCTCGGCCACGGCATGCGCGGCGTGTGCTTCTCGGCCGAGAAGGCGGACCAGACGACAATCGCCGAGCATGGCATCGAAGGCGTCGTGGAACTCGTGGGCAAGCCGGTGCCCGAAGTGTACAGCGCCGGGCTCTCGGAGTTCGTCTTCGCTGCCGGCGTGCGCCTGATGGAGACGCAGCGCCCGGATGTGATGTACCTGTCGACGACCGACTACGTGCAGCACAAGTGCGCGCCGGGTTCAGCCGGGGCCAACGATTTCTACCGGATGATGGATGGCTACCTGGCCACACTCGACAAGCTCGGCTGTGCGATCGTCGTTACGGCTGACCACGGCATGAACGCCAAGACGCGCATGGATGCGAGCCCGAACGTGATCTACCTGCAGGACCAGCTCGATGCCTGGCTGGGCGCAGCGCGGGCCCGCGTGATCCTGCCGATCACCGATCCTTACGTCGTGCATCATGGCGCGCTCGGCTCCTTCGCGACGGTGTATCTGCCGGCCGATGTCGACGTTGCCGCGCTCAGCACCCGCATCCGCGCCCTGCCCGGCATCGAACTGGTGCTGCCGCGCACCGAGGCCGCGGCGCGTTTCGAACTGCCACCCGACCGCATTGGCGACCTCGTGGTCACAGCCGAGCGTTTCGTCGTCATCGGGAGCGCTGCGGCACGCCACGATCTGTCGGGCCTCGACGCACCACTGCGATCGCACGGCGGACTCTCCGAACAGCGCGTGCCCCTGATCATGAACCGCCGCATTGCCAATCTCGACGCCGCTCGCCGCTGGCGGAATTTCGATGCCTTCGACTGGGTGCTCAATCGTGCCGCCTGAGGAGGCCGCGTTCGACAGCCTGCGGATCGGCGCCGAGCGCATCCGCACACCGCGTCTCGCCGAGGTCCACAATCCCTGGAATGGCACGCTTGCCGGCACCGCACCGATGGCCAGTGTCGAGCATGTGCGCCGCGCGATCGCCGCGGCGCGTGCCTTCCGCTCGCCGCTCTCGCGCTACGATCGCTACCAGATCTGCTATCGCGCCGCGGAGCTGATCCGCGCCCGCAGCGCGGCCATATCCGATCTGATCACGGCCGAGAGCGGGCTCAGCAAGAAGGATTCCCTGTACGAAGTCGGCCGGGCCTGCGACGTGTTCCTGTTCGCGGGCAACGCGGCGCTCCAGGACGACGGCCAGATCTACTCCTGCGATCTCACGGCTCACGGCAAACGCCGGCGCGTGTACACACAGCGCGAGCCGCTGCAGGGCGTGATCGCGGCGATCACGCCGTTCAACCACCCGCTCAACCAGGTCGCACACAAGGTGGCGCCCTCGATCGCGACCAACAACCGCATGGTGCTCAAGCCCTCGGAGAAGACGCCGCTGACTGCGCTGCTGCTCGCCGACCTGCTGCATGAGGCTGGCCTGCCGCCGGAAATGTTCTGCGTCGTGACGGGCGACCCGCGCGAATTCGCGGATGAATTGCTGACGCACCGCGATGTGGACTTGATTACCTTCACGGGTGGCGTGCCGGTGGGAAAGTACATCGCCGCCAAGGCGGTCTACAAGCGCCAGGTGCTCGAACTCGGCGGCAACGATCCGCTGATCGTCATGGAAGACGCCGACGTCGAAGAGGCCGCGACGCTCGCCGCCGCCGGGTCCTACAAGAATTCCGGGCAACGATGCACCGCGGTCAAGCGCATGCTGGTGCACGCATCGGTTGCCGACCGCTTCGTCGAGCTGCTGGTCGCAAAAAGTCGCGCGCTGGTCTACGGCGATCCGATGGATCCGCGCACCGACATGGGTACGGTAATCGACGAAGCAGCCGCGCGCAGTTTCGAGGAGCGGGTCAACGACGCGGTCAGCCGCGGCGCGCGCCTGCTGTACGGCAACATCCGCAAGGGCGCGCTCTATTCACCGACGGTGCTCGACGGCGTGACACTCGATATGCCGGTCGTGAAGACGGAAACCTTCGGACCGGTATCGCCGGTGATCCGCTTCAGCTCGATTGATGAGGCCATCCGCATCTCGAACTCGACCGACTTCGGGCTGTCCTCGGGGATCTGCACCAATCGCCTCGACTACATCACCCGCTTTGTCACGGAACTGAATGTCGGCAGTGTCAACGTGCGCGAGGTGCCCGGCTACCGGCTCGAACTGACGCCGTTCGGCGGCATCAAGGATTCGGGCATCGGCGTGAAGGAAGGCGTGCAGGAAGCGATGAAGTCATTTACCAACGTGAAGACCTACTCGCTGCCATGGTGATTCGCACGCGGCGATCGGTATTGCAGACCGCGCTCGGAACCCTGGGCTTGATTGGCGCGAGTCAGATCGGGCCTGTTGCGCGGGCGGCGCTGCCCAGCGGTGCGCTCGAGTCGGAAGTACTGGGCCGATTGGCGGGCAAGCAGCCGCTCCTGAAGCGGAGTTTCCGTCCGCCGAACTACGAATCGCCGGTCGCTTACCTGAACGATGCGATCACACCCAACGACCGCTTTTTTGTCCGCTGGCATCTCGCCAACATACCGGTCATCGATGCGACCAGCTGGCGACTGAGTGTGGGTGGCGACAGCGCAGCGCACGCATACGAGCTGACGCTGGCACAACTACAGCATGAGTTCGAACCCGTCGAGATGGTCGCGCTGTGCCAATGCGCGGGCAATCGACGTGGATTGTCGGACCCGCACGTGCCGGGCGTCCAATGGGGAAATGGAGCGATGGGCAATGCGCGCTGGAAAGGCGCGCGACTCAAGGATCTTCTGGTTCGCGCCGGCGTGGCGAAGGAAACCGTCGAAGTCGCCTTCAATGGCGCCGACGGACCGTTGCTCGATGGGACGCCAGACTTCGTCAAGAGCATTCCGGCGTGGAAAGCACTGGATGACAATACTCTGGTCGCCTACGAGATGAACGGCGAACCCCTGCCGCACTGGAACGGCTTTCCGGCGCGAATCATCGTGCCGGGATGGACCGCGACCTACTGGATGAAACAGGTCGTCAGCATTCGCGCGTTGCCGCAACCGCTGAGCGGCTTCTGGATGAATACGGCCTACCGCATACCGAAGGGCAAGTTTCCGGTCGTCGATCGTTTCGTGTCGCAGGAATCAGAGACGAGCACTCCGATCACCGAAATACTGGTGAACTCCCTGATCACCAACCTCGAGGAGGGCCAGCGCTTCCGTGCAGGAACGCAGCTTGTCGTAAAGGGTTTGGCGTGGGACGGTGGCGCCGGGCTGCGGCATGTCGAGGTCTCGATCGACGCCGGCCGCACCTGGCAGAGCGCGGAGCTTGGCGAAGACCACGGCCGCTTTTCCACCAGGGCGTGGCAGTTTGCATTTGTGCCGCATGCGCGCGGACGCATGACCGTAGCAGCGCGTGCCACGAATTCCCAGGGAACCACGCAGACGGAGCAATTGATAGTCAACCCGGCCGGGTACCACAACAACGTCATTCAGCCGATCAACGTCGAAATCACATGAAGACGGCCACCGCATTCATGATCAGGTGTTGCAGCACTGCCATCGTTGCCGTGGCGTCAGCGCAAGCCTCGCTGGCTGGTGAGGCGGCGATGCCACTCAAGGAGGCGCCGGACGCCGCGCTCGTGGTAAGCAAGTGCTCCATCTGCCATAGCGTTGACTACATCCAGATGAATGCGCCATTCCTGCAGCCTGCCGGCTGGGAAGCCGAGGTGCGCAAGATGGTCAAAGTCATGGGGGCGCCGCTTGATGAGGCCGAGTTCGCGCGCGTGGTCGACTACCTCACGCATCAATACGGTAGTGACCAGCACTGATTGACACCACCGCACCCCTTACGTACATTGCCGCGCCCACTTGAGCCCAGGTGGCGGAATTGGTAGACGCACTAGTTTCAGGTACTAGCGGGTAACACCGTGGAGGTTCGAGTCCTCTCCTGGGCACCAACTCCCTGATCCAACTGGTTTTCACTGGCACGATTCCTTCTCACATATCCATCATAACTAATTGATTTGATAACGTTATGATCCGACCCTGATTCCGGACTCTCCCTCAACAAGCCGCCCACTTCGACTAGGCAGCACTGGTGCCCCGAAGGATAATTGCATTCCATGTACCGGTATTTGAGGACGACCCGATGACGCCTAAGAACCTTGGGGTGCGTGCATTGCTGGCTATTGCGTTTGCGACGGCAATGATGGCTGTCGTCATCTCTGGTGCGTTCCAGTACTGGGGCATGGTGCGGATTGATCACGTTGCCAAGGGCCTGCGCCGCGGGGACACCGCGCTTGCCAACGCGGCTGAAGACATGCGCGAGGATGTTCTGGAACTGCGCCGATACGAAAAGGACGTGTTCATGAACATCGGCGCGGACGAGCTCGTCCGCCAATACAGGGAAAAATGGGACCGCGCGTTTGCGGGCTTGCGTTATGACCTGGAACGAGCGCATCGCGCCGACTCGGCGTTACCGGATGCACAGTTGCAGCAGGTGACCGAGCAGATGGCTGCTTATCGCGCGGCCTTTGCCCACATTTACGACTCGATATCGAACGGAACAATTCGAACGACACAACAGGCCAATGAGGAAATGAGCCCGTTCAAGGTGTCGGTGCGTGACGCAGAAAGCCTGCTCGTTGAGATCAGTGACAACGCACGCGATCGCCAGCCTTTGCTTGGTCCCGCCGTCGTTGCACAAGAAATCGGATTGGTAGCCAGTTTCCTTTCGTTCCTGGCCCTCACATTCCTTTTCGTGGCCTGTGTTCGCCGCCTGCCTGCTGTGAGCCACGCCTGACAGCAACAGTGACGGCGATGGTGTGGATTGAATCCCCAAACCGCTAGAAACCTCTGGTTATGAGCGTCGTCATGAAATCGCACTGCGCGTCCCTGTAGCCGCCGGCCAGAGTCGTGATGTCATCATCGAGCAGCTGAACATTTTCGCTGGCAGCATCGTACGGAAGCCAAGGCACCGCGCCCGCTCCGTTCGGATCTCCACTGGTCGCAAGCGCCACCCAGTAGTCCATCATTGATTTCGAGAGTGCGAGCTCGGCGCTGGTCGGCACGTAGGTGACGCTCGTCGCCAGCGACTGGAAATTCCCGCTGACGAAAAAGGTTTCCGCCCCGTGGAACGCGCGCGCCTGCATGAGCGGGGCGTCTTGCGGCGCTGCGTTCTCGTAGACATGCGTAAACAGATATCGCCAGACCGCTGGTCGCTGGGCGCCGCTCACGGCGCGGGCGAGATTCCGCGTACTGCAGGTAAATAGGGCGTCTGTTTCTACGGCGTTGAGCGCGTAGTTGGGGTTGGTGTAGTCCGTCGCGGGATAGAGTGACAGGATCGTGTCGCCCGCGCCGACGGCCAATGCATCGAATTGCGTGTGGACACTGGCGGCGTAGCCGCTGGCATCCAACGTGGGACCGGACGCCACGTAACTGAATGCCTCTTCATCGCTATTGGATCCGATGAGCAGCGGTACCGGTGAGCCGAGTCGCTGCAGCTTGTTGAAAGGGTCTTCAGGCAGGACGCCAGGCTCGATATTGACCCACCCGGTAGCGATGCTGTTGATACTGGTTTGCACCAGCGTGTCCGCTGGCACCGAACGCAGGCAGGCCAGCACATCTGCCGCGGTGTCGCAGCTCACGAGACTTTCCAGGCCCGCATACCAGGGATAAGCGTCGTCGACCTTGGTGCCGATCTCGTCGGCCTTGAGCACGTAGCTCTCCATTCCGGCAGCCCAGAACAACCCTGCAGCCGCAGGGGACGCTAGCAGGGCCTGCACGTTCTCCGATCCTGCGGACTCGCCAAAGATCATCACTTTCGCCGGGTCGCCGCCGAACTCGGCGATGTTGTTGTGCACCCATTTCAGGGCGGCGATCAGGTCCATCAGGCCATAGTTGCCGGAGGAACCTTGCCCCTCTGCCGTGAGCAAGGGGTGCGCCAGGAAACCGAGCAGCCCTAGACGGTATTGCACAGTCACCACGATCACGCCGTGACTCGCAAGTGGCGGCACCGCATTCCACGGCGGATCCTGGGCACTGCCCAGGCGCTCTGCCCCGCCGTGAATGAAGACCATCACTGGTTGTTTCGAACTCGCCGGCGGATTGACTCCGAAGATATTCAGCGTGAGGCAGTCTTCGTCCCCCAACAGCGCGCCGCTGAGGTCGATTTGCGGGCAGCGGTTGCCAAATGTGGTTGCGCTGCGCACTCCTGTCCAACTTGCCGGTGCCGCCGGCGGACGCCAGCGCAGGTTGCCTACGGGCGGTGCGGCGAAGGGAATCCCGCGAAAAGCTCGGTAGCCGCCTTCCACCGCACCCTGAAGCTGACCGTATTGGGTACAGACGACGGTGGCGGTGCTCACACAGCTCGGCGGTGGTGGCACCCCGCCGCTGTCGCTACCAATGCCTCCACTACCTCCACCGCACGCGGCGAGCGCTGTAAACAGAAGTCCCGCGGACGCGAGCCGGGCCGACCGATGCAGTGATAAAGTCATTGCGAGTTCCCTTGCAACCCATCTTGGGTAAGAGTCCCGCAGGCCTGAAATGGCAACCAGTATTTTCGTACGGGAGTTTCACTCCGCGCGGAGGTTTCGCGTCAGCTCGTACAGGCAGATATTCACTGTCGTCGCCACATTCAGCGACTCAATCGCCCCAGTGCCCGCAATGGTGAACGCCGTCGCCCCCATCTCAGATAGCGCCTCCTGGGGCAGGCCCCGGGATTCATTGCCGTAGATGTAACAGTCGAATTCGCGAAACTCCGGGGCAGCAATGTGCCGCCCCTGCAAATCAAGACTTGCGATCCGCCCAAAGCGCGCGGCAAGCGCGTCAATCGGCACATCAATTTCCACCGGCACGTGAAAAATGGCGCCCATGCTTGCACGCACCACCTTGCCGTTGTGCACGTCCACGCTATTTGGGCTCAGCAGACAGCGGAACCCGCCGAACCACGCCAGCGTCCGCAAGATCGTGCCGAGGTTCCCCGGATCCTGAATCTCATGCAAATAGACTGCGCGTTCATCGGGCTGCTGCGGGGGAGCAACCAGCAGAGGCACGATCGCCGCAATGCCCTGCGGCGAGCGAGTCTCGCTCAGCTGCCTCATTTGCAGGGCGGTCACCACGTGAATGGGCAGCGGGCTTTGCCAGTGTTCATACTCCCGTGTGAGATAGATTTCACTGCCGCGCAGGCGCACATCGCCGACCACCGCCTTTTGCAGCTCCTGCACCAGATGCTCACCTTCCAGCAGAAAGAAGCCCTGCTCCTCGCGGACTTTTTTCAGATGAAGTTTCTTGACGTCTTCGAACTTCACGACAGGCTCTTCGCAACAGCTTCGGCCACTTTGATGCCATCGACTCCTGCCGAGAGGATGCCGCCTGCATAGCCCGCCCCTTCGCCGCACGGGTAGAGCCCGCGAACGTTGAGACTCTGCAGCAATTCGGCATCGCGCGTGATGCGAACTGGCGAGGAAGTGCGGCTCTCAACGCCAGTGAGCACGGCATCGTGACGATTGAAGGCGCGGATCTGCCTGCCGAAGGCAGGCAAGGCCTCGCGTATGGCCTCGGTCGCATAGCCAGGCAGCAGCTGAGAAAGATCGCCCAGCCGGACGCCCGGCGTATACGAAGGCTTGATCTCGCCGAGCTGCGTGGAGCCTACCCCGCGCAGGAAATCGCCCACCAACTGTGCCGGAGCGCAATAGTCGCTGCCACCCAATAGGTAGGCCCTGGATTCCAGCTCTTCCTGCAACACAAGCCCCGCGAGCGGGTCGCCAGGGAAATCGGGTTCGGGGTTGATGCCAACCACGATGCCCGCGTTGGCATTCCGCTCGTTGCGAGAATACTGGCTCATGCCGTTGGTGACTACTCGGCCCGGCTCGGAAGTGGCGGCAACCACGGTTCCGCCGGGGCACATGCAGAAACTGTAGACCGAACGCCCGTTGCGCGCGTGATGCACGAGTTTGTAGTCTGCGGCGCCCAACTCCGGGTGACCGGCAAAACGCCCCAGGCGAGCGACATCGATCAGTGACTGCGGATGCTCGATACGAAAGCCGATGGCGAAGGGCTTGGCCTCGAGATGAACGCCTCGTCGCTGCAACATGCGCAATGTATCGCGAGAGCTGTGTCCGGGAGCGAGCACGACGTGGCGACTTCGCAGAGTCTCGCCGTTCTCGAGCAGCACTCCCTCCAGCTGACCTGCCTCTATCAACAGATCGGTCACCTTGCTCTCGAAGCGCACTTCACCGCCCAGCGAAATGATTTCCTCGCGCATCTTCGATACCACACCCGTGAGACGAAAGGTACCGATGTGCGGCTTGCTCACATGGAGAATCTCAGGCGGTGCGCCGGCGCGCACGAACTCGTGCAAGACTTTGCGCCCGTAGAACTTCGGGTCCTTGATCTGGCTATAGAGCTTGCCGTCGGAGAACAGGCCTGCACCGCCTTCGCCGAACTGCACGTTGGACTCCGGGGTCAAGGTATTCTTCTGCCACAATGCCCAGGTATCTTTGGTCCGTCGCCGCACTTCGCGTCCGCGCTCCAGCACAATCGGCCTGAAGCCCATCTGCGCCAGCAGCAGGGCCGCGAACAGCCCGCAGGGGCCAAGTCCCACGATCAGCGGGCGCTCCTTCAATTGAGACGAAGCCTGTGCCACAGGGTGATAGCTCATGTCCGGAGCAATACCCACGTGCCGGTCTCCCGCGAGCCGCAGCAAGACCGCGGATTCGTCGCGCACCGTGATGTCAACAATGCAGATGAAGGAAATTGCGCTGTTTTTCCTGCGCGCGTCGTAGCTGCGCTTGAACAACGCAAAATCGATCAGACTGTCGGCAGGGAGGGCCAGGCGGATCAGAATGGCCTGACGCAGCGTTTCGAACGAATAATCGAGCGGCAGTGCCAGCTCGGTAATGCGGATCACCGATGTCATCCTGGCCGGTAAACCCGGCAAAGGGTAGTAGAATCATGGGATTCTAGCGCATCACCGTACAGAATATGGCTCGAACAAAAAGCAGCGCCGACTGGCTGTCGCGGCACGTCAGCGATCCCTTCGTCAAGCAGGCACAGAAAGACGGCTATCGCGCGCGATCGGCTTACAAGCTCATTGAACTGAACGAAAAGGACCGGCTGATTCGTCCCGGGATGCGGATACTGGACCTGGGCTCCGCACCCGGTGGCTGGTCGCAGGTGGCCGGCAAGCTCGTCGGCGCGCGCGGCCGTGTGCTGGCGACGGATATCCTGCCCATGGATGCCCTGCTGAACGTCGATTTCATCCAGGGCGACTTCACCGAGGATGCCGTTATGCAGCAGATGCTGGACTGGCTTGGTGGAGCAAAGTTCGACCTTATCCTTTCGGACATTGCGCCCAATACCACCGGCATCGGTTCGGTCGATGCGGCCAAATCAATCTACCTTCTGGAATTGGCGCTCGACGCCGCGCGCAAGACCCTGAAGTCTCATGCGGATTTTGTCGCCAAAATGTTTCAGGGATCGGGGTCGGACCAGTTTTTGAAGGAGCTGCGGACACACTTTGAAAAAGTCGCGGTACGCAAGCCCACCGCGTCGCGCAAAGAGTCGCGCGAGGTCTATGTAGTGGCCAGGGGGTTCAAGGGATGAGGTGCATCGCTCACTGAGTCTCAACCGATGGCGGCGCTCGCGATCCGCCCGCCCATCTGGCTCCCCGACGGGCTCAAACCCACCGGCGCGAGCGAAACATAAATATTCTGGTTGCCAATTGAAGGCTTCTGCACTCTTACCAAGTTGGGGAGTGCCGCGTGCCCTCCTCGCCGCTCGCCACATAGAAGCCTGCCATTCAGCGATCAAAAGAGGACAATAATGAAGATCCTAGCCGTTCCCAAACTTATCCTGCTAACGGTCGCTTCGATCGGATGTGCTCTGTCCGTAGCGGCCACTTCAGCGCCGCTTCCGGATTCATTTATTCAGTTCAATGATGGGTCGACAACAACGCCCGTCGTAGTGGACAAGTCCGTTTTTTACACGGTCGGCGCCACGATCAAGGGCTTGAAATGGCAGGGCGTTTCCAATCTGGTAAGCCCTATAGCGACTCCCTACACAACCGGAGGCCCGCTGAACGCGCCAGCCGCTGGAGTTTTGGTCGATGGGCGCCTGTATGTCTTTGTCACTTCGACCGACGGTAAAGTTTACAAATTTGACATCGCCAATAGCATTCTTGCGGGTACTTTTTTTGTCGCGAAGACGAACGGCATCAACCAGATCCGTGATTTGAGGCGATCCTCCTCCCTAAGCTGCGCAACGCAAGATTCCCCGGGTCCGATGTCTCTCGTGAAGAGCGTCGATATCGGCGGCGATTCCCCAGTGGACATGTTGCTGGTGGGCACGGTTGATGGCTGCAATTCCACGACCACAAACCGGGTTTACGCTTTTGATGCCCAGGATGTGACGACAACGCCCCGATGGACGTTCAACGCTGGTGGCGAGTACTCGGTCGATGTCATTCAGGGCTGCACAGTCGGCGATAGTCTCGTTATTTGCGGCACCCGCCTGCGAAATGGAGCTTTCCAGAATACGTTATGGGCGATTGACCTGACGAGTGGCCAGGCCGTCTGGGCCACTAACGCCGGGAATATAACTGGAACGCCAACCTTCCGCCCTGCCACGGCAGATCAAGGCGCGCGCGTTTATGTCAACGCCGGCACTTCGGTCATGGCGATCGACGCGGCCACGGGCGCAGTGATTTGGCAGCACAACATCGGCTCGACATTCAGAATTGTCGGCGCACCGGCAATTGGCCTCGACGGAACCGTCGACGTCACCACGAATGCCGGGTCGGTTATTTCCTTGATTGATTACGGGGATTCATCAGCTGATCTATGGAGAACATCATTCTCTACTAGTACACGTATATTAGATGTAAGCGCGCCGACGATCGACCCGGACACGGGGCACATTTATGTGGCCGTTAACGATGGCTATATTCACGAGCTCCAAGCAGAAACTGGGCGTGAACTAAGTACACGCATCACTGACAACCGAAATGCTTCGGCCACACCGGACTCCGCCACGCCTATTCAACCGGCTATCGACGGACAGGTCGGTCAGCGGTTCATAACCGATTTTACGGCAACCGGCGGGCGGCGTTATCCGATTCCGTTTACAGACACACCGCCGCCCGATACCACGCCGCCCGTCATTACGCCGTCGATTGCCGGCTCGCTGGTCAACAAGCGCTGGTACAACAGCGACGTCCTCGTCAGCTGGTCGCTCAGCGATCCCGAGTCCCCGATCTCAGCCACGACCGGCTGCGACCCGAGTTCCGTCATGACCGATACCAGCGGCCTTCTTCTCACTTGCTCGGCAACCAGCGCCGGCGGCACCGCCACGCAATCAGTAACGATCATGCGGGATGCGACACCCCCGACGGTAACCTACTCCGGCAATGCGGGCAGCTATGCTGCCGATCAATCGGTCTCGATCACCTGCAGTGCGACGGATGCAACATCGGGAATTTCAGTGTCGAATTGTCAATCGATAACTGGACCCGCCTACAGTTTCAACATCGGCGCCAACAGCTTTTCCGCCCGCGCATCCGATAACGCGGGCAATAACGCATCGGCCAGCGTGACCTTTACCGTCACTGCGACGACCGGCAGTCTTATGCAACTGACGTCTCGATTTGTCGTTGGATCAGTCCGGTATCAAGCGCTGTCGTCACGGCAGCGCGCATCAGTGGACGGGATCGTGGGTCTGCTGAATCGCGCCCTCGGCTCCCTGCAACCGGGCACGAAGCCAATTCCAAAATCTGTGTTGATCGATGCCTATAAGCTCGGAATTGCGGCTTTGGGACAGTCCGGATTCTTGAGCGCCAGCCAAGTGGCGCTACTCGACCGGATCGTTGGTGCGCTGTAGATATCAGGATCCCCAGGTGTTGTTCGCGATCGTACGTCCGCGAGCGCGCAGCCGTAAGAGACCGCACAAGTGCTTCAATTGGTTGGCGTTAATAAAGTGGTAGCGGGGGCAGGATTTGAACCTNNCAGACTGCTCCACCCCGCACCAGAAGGGCCGCGCATTCTACACCGAAGCGGCAAAATGGAAAGAAGGGCTGCGTTTGCCGCCCTGGCCCGGGCCGCGACCCGGTCTCTGGGGCAAGCCCAAAGGCCTATTTTCGGCCTAAGGCCGCCCTACCCGATCAGGCTCGTGCAGAGGGCCAATAGAACGTTGGGCATCACACCCAGGCCCGCCACCGCCAGTACATTGAGCGCCAGTGCGCCGCGCGTCAGGGGCTGGCGCGCAATCGGGGTTTGCTCGCGGCCGGCGTCGAAGTACATGAACCAGATGACGCGGAGGTAGTAGTAGGCGCCGACCACCGAGGTCAGCACGGCGAGCGTGGCCAGGCCCACATGCTGCGTGTGCAGGAGCGCCTGGATGATCCACAGCTTGGCCCAGAATCCGGCAAAGGGCGGGACGCCCGCGGTCGAGAACATCAGCGCCAGCATCAACACGGCCAGCAGTGGATCGCGGGCGCCGAGTCCCTTGAAGTCGTCGAGTGCCTCGGCTTCACCGTCGGTGCGTGCGGCGAGCAGCACCACGCCGAAGGATCCAAGCGTCGCCAGCACATACACCAGCGTGTAGGCGAGCGCGGCGCGATAGCCACCCGCGTCGGCAGTGATGAAGCCGAGCAGGATGAAGCCCACGTTGGCGATGGCCGAGTAAGCCAGCATGCGGCGGATGCTGGTCTGCGCGATCGCGATGAGATTGCCGGCCAGCAGCGAGAGCACGGCGAGCACCGTGAGGATCTGCACCCACAGCGTGGGATCCGCACCGAGGCCGTAGGTCAGCAGGCGCGCAACCAGCGCGAAAGAAGCGATCTTGGGCGCGGTCGAAACCAGCAACGCGACGCTGATGGGCGCGCCGCTGTAGACGTCCGGCACCCACATGTGGAACGGTACCGCGCCGAACTTGAAGGCCACCGCCACGACGATGAAGGTGCCTGCGATCACGAAGCCCGCGCCATGCGATGCGCTCACCGTGGCGAGCTTGTCCAGATCGAGCGTGCCGGTCAGGCCGTAGAGCATCGACATGCCGTAGAGCAGCGTGCCGGAGGCGATCGCGCCGAGCACGAAGTACTTGATCGCCGCCTCCGCCGAGACACCCGAATCGCGATCGAAGGCCACCAGCGCGTACAGTGACAGCGACAGCAGTTCGATGCCGAGGTACACGGTCAGCAAGCTGTTGGCGGAGACCAGCACGCAGATGCCGAGCAGCGCCGTGAGCGTGAGCACCTGGTACTCGCCGCCATGGATGCCGCGGCGCTCGAGATAGGGCTGCGAGTAGAACAGCGCCAGGCCGACGCTGAGGAAGGAGGCGAGCTTCAGGAATACGCTCAGTCGATCCGCCACGTACAGACCGTCGAACAGCACGGTGCGATCCTGCACGGCGCCCACGGTCACCGTGAGCCAGGCACAGACTGCCAGTGCCACCAGCGTCAGGAGCGGCGTGAGGTACTTGCGCGAGGCGCCGCCAAACACGTCAGCCAGCAGCACCACGCAGATGGCAAGGCCAAGCGAGATCTCGGCGATGGCCGGGCGTAGCGATGCGAGCGTCATGACGGATTCATGCATGGTCAGGCCACCGGTATCTTGCTCACGGCGAGCTGCTGGAGCAGATGCTGCACGGTCGCTTCCATGGTCTGCACGAGCGGCGCGGGCCACAGGCCAAGTGCCAGCACGGCCACGGCGAGCACGCCGAGCACCAGGAATTCCCGGCCGTTCAGATCCTTCATGGCCGCGACCTGATCATTGGCAATGGGCCCGAAGATCACGCGCTTGACGAGCCAGAGCGTATACGCCGCGCCCAGGATCAGCGTCGTGGCCGCGAGGAATGCGAACCAGACATTCGCCTTGAATGCAGCCAGGATCACCAGGAACTCGCCGACAAACCCGGAGGTGCCCGGAAGCCCGCAATTGGCAAGCGCGAACAGCACCATGAAGGCGCCGAACTTCGGCATCACGTTGATGACGCCGCCGTAGGCGCTGATCTCGCGGCTGTGCAGCCGGTCGTACATCACGCCGATGCACAGGAACAGCGCGCCGGATATCAGGCCGTGCGAGATCATCTGGATCATGGCGCCATCGAGCCCGTTGACCGCACCGCGCAACGCGCCGGTCGAGCCCTGGATGTCGAAGGCCAGGAACGCGCCGAGCGTGACGAAGCCCATGTGCGCGACCGATGAATAGGCGATGAGCTTCTTCATGTCGCTCTGCATCAGCGCGACAAACCCGATGTACACCACCGCGATCAGCGAAAGCCCGATCACGAGCCAATCCAGTTCGCGGCTGGCATCAGGCGTGATCGGCAGGCTGAAGCGCAGCAATCCGTACCCGCCCATCTTCAGCATGATCGCGGCCAGGATCACCGAGCCGCCGGTGGGCGCCTCGACGTGNNACCGGCCACATCGGCACCTTGACGGCGAATGCGACCAGGAAGGCGAGGAAAATGTAGCGCTGTTCAACCAGCGAGAGCGGCAGCGACTGGAAGCCGGCGATCGAGTAGTCGCCCGACTTCAGGTACAGAAAGACCAGCGCCACCAGCATCAGCACCGAGCCCAGGAACGTGTACAGGAAGAACTTCAGCGTCGCGTACACGCGCCGCGGTCCGCCCCAGATGCCGATGATCAGGAACATCGGGATCAGCATCGCTTCCCAGAGAAAATAGAACAGCAAGGCATCGAGCGCGCTGAACACGCCGATCATCAGGCCTTCGAGGATCAGGAACGCGGCGTAGTACTGCGCCGGGCGTTTCTCGATGACACTCCAGCCCGCGATGATCACCGGCACGGTCATGAACGCGGTCAGCACGATCAGCGGCAGCGAGATGCCATCGACACCGAGGGCGTAGTCGGCGTGAAGCTGGCTGATCCAGCTCATCCGCTCCAGGAACTGGAAAGCCGCGGTCGTCGTGTCGAATTCGAGCCACAGCGGCACGCACAGCACAAAGGTCGCCAGCGCCACCAGCAACGCCACCCAGCGCGCGAGACGCGCACGAGCGTCGCCGATGGCGAGCACGGCGAGGCCGCCTCCAATGGGCAGCCAGATCAGCAGCGAGAGGATGTCGTACCGGTGCAGCATTGGCGCGCCTCTAGACCCGCACCAGGAGGACGCCCAGGATCAGCACCAGGCTGACGATCATCCAGAACGCGTAGGAATAAAGGAACCCGCTCTGGATCAGGCGCACACGGCTCGCGATCCAGCCAACCGCCCCTGCCGAACCGTCGATCAACACGCCGTCGATCACCGCCTGGTCACCGCCGCGCCAGAGCGCCAGGCCCAGGCCGCGCGAGGCGCGCGCGAGCACGTTCTCGTTGAACCAGTCGAAGTAGTACTTGTTCACCAGCAGACGGTAGAGCCAGCTGAAGCGCTGCTGGATCGCCGTGGCCTGGTCCGGGCGGCGCAACACGAAATGCCAGGCGCTGTACACGCCCGCGGCGGCGAGCCACAGCGGCAAGCTCAACACCGCGTGCAGCGCAAAGCTGCCCGCACCGTGGAACTCGCGGCCAATCTCGCCGACGACATCGTTGGCCTGCAGCACGCGGATGGCATCGCCAAAGTAGCCACCGAACAGCACCGGCTGGATGGTGAAGAAACCGATCAGCAGCGATGGGATAGCCAGCGCCACGAGTGGCCCTTTCATGTCCCAGCCGACATCGTGGAAATGTTCCTCGGCGTGATGGTCCATGCGCGAGGGGCCGTGGAAGGTCATGAAGATCATGCGGAAGGTATAGAACGCCGTGACGAATACGCCGGCCGTGACGCAGAAATAGGCGTAACCCGCGCCCCAGCGGTGCGAAGCGTGCACGGCCTCGATCAACGCGTCCTTGGAATAGAAGCCGGAGAAGAACGGCGTGCCAATCAGCGCCAGCGCGCCGATCAGGCAGGTCCAGTAGGTCACGGGCATGCGCGTGCGCAGGCCGCCCATCTTGCGCATGTCCTGCTCGTGGTGCATGGCGATGATCACGGCGCCGGCCGCGAGGAACAGCAGTGCCTTGAAGAAGGCATGGGTCATCAGGTGGAACATCGCCACGCTGTAGGCCGAAGCGCCCAGCGCGACCGTCATGTAGCCGAGCTGAGAGAGCGTGGAGTAAGCCACCACGCGTTTGATGTCGTTGTTGACAATGCCGAGGAACCCCATGAACAGCGCGGTCGTCGCACCGATCACCAGCACGAAGGACAGCGCCGTGTCCGACTGCTCGAACAGAGGCGACATGCGCGCCACCATGAAGATGCCCGCAGTCACCATGGTCGCCGCATGGATCAACGCCGAGATCGGCGTCGGGCCTTCCATCGAATCAGGCAGCCACACATGCAGCGGCACCTGCGCGGACTTGCCCATCGCACCGATAAACAGGCAGATGCAGATCACGGTCATCGCAGGCCACCCGGCCGTGGTGCCCGCGACGTGCAGGGTCTGCTTCGCGATCGCAGGGGCCCAGTTGAAGGCCACCTGGTAATCGAGCGAGCCGGTGTAGTACAGCACGCCTGCGATGCCGAGCAGGAAGCCGAAATCACCGACGCGATTGACCAGGAAGGCTTTGAGATTGGCGAAGATGGCGCTCGGCCGCGTGTACCAGAACCCGATCAGCAGGTAGGAGACGACGCCCACCGCCTCCCAGCCGAAGAACAACTGCAGGAAGTTGTTCGACATCACCAGCATCAGCATCGCGAAGGTGAACAATGAGATGTACGCGAAGAAGCGCTGGAAACCGTTATCGTCGTGCATGTAACCAATCGTGTAGACGTGCACGCACAGCGACACGAAAGTGACCACCACCATCATCAGCGCCGACAGCCGATCGATGAGGAACCCGACCTGCATGTTCACGCCATCGCTCAAGAGCCAAGTGTACACACTGGCGTTGTAGGCCGCGACGCCGTGCAGCAGCTGGTTCAGCACGTAGAGCGAGAGACCGCAGGAGGCGGCCACCGCGGCAATCGTCACGGCCGCAGATGCTGCCCGGCCGATGAGCCGGCCGCCGAGGCCGGCAATTATCGCCGCGGCAAGCGGCAGCATCGGAATGGCGAGCAGCAGATTCGGATTCATGATCAACCGCGCAGCGTATTCAGGTCTTCGACGTTGATGCTGCGGCGCTCGCGGAACAGCACGACCAG
Organism: Gammaproteobacteria bacterium; assembly: GCA_003162555.1. Taxonomy (GTDB): domain Bacteria; phylum Pseudomonadota; class Gammaproteobacteria; order Steroidobacterales; family Steroidobacteraceae; genus FEN-1191. The sequence goes on from PMNQ01000076.1 coordinate 42,447, forward strand.
GATCGCAAGTCCGATGGCCGACTCGGCGGCGGCGACCGTCAGGATGAAGAACACGAACACCTGGCCGTCGACCAGGCCGAGGTAGCGCGAAAAGGCCACGAAATTGAAATTCGCCGACAGCAACAGCAGCTCGATGCACATCAGCAGCAGCAGCACATTGCGGCGGTTGATGAAGATGCCCGCCACCGACAGCGCGAACAGCACGGCCGATAGCGTCAGCATGTGTCCGAGCGTAATCATGGGCGCGGCTCCGATTTCATCTTGACCAGGCGCACCCGATCCTCGGCGCGCACGGCCACCTGCGCGGCGATGTCCTGTAGCTTCAGGCCGCGGCGCCGGCGCAGCGTCAGCGATATCGCGGCGATGATTGCCACCAGCAGCAACATGGCGGCCAGCTCGACCGCATAGGCATAGCGCGTAAACAGCGCGGTGCCGAGTTCCGTGGCATTGCTGTAATTCGGCGGAAGCGGCGCGGCACCGCGGGTCACGTCGAGCCCGAGACGCCGTTGGATGATCACACCGACGATCTCGGCGATGACTATGGCGGTGACCAGCCATCCCAGCCAGGCGTAGCGTGTGTAGCCGGCCTTGAGCTCCTCGATATTGATGTCCAGCATCATCACGACGAACAGGAACAGCACCNNAGCACCAGCACGATGGCCAGGAACTCGGCCTCGATCAGCATCCACAGCACCGCGCTGGTCAGGAAGCACAGCACCAGGCTGAGCGCGGCGTGCACCGGATTGCGCGAGGTGATGACACCCACGCCGGCTACCACCAGGATGGTGGCGAACGCGTAGAACAGCACCGTTACCAGCATGAAACTCTCCCCTCTTCCCCGCGCCTACCGGTAGCGCGCGTCCGCTGCCTTGTCGGCGGCGATCATGGCTTCGTAGCGATCTCCGACAGCCAGCAGCTTGTCCTTGGTCATGATGTTTTCGCCGCGGTGCTCCATGTGGTACTCATGGATGCGCGTCTCGACGATGGC
>PMNQ01000076.1:43472-43637 GCA_003162555.1 Gammaproteobacteria bacterium
TTGATGGTGATCTTGCGCCGGAACAGCGAGCGCGCCGTGACCGTCAGGCCCTTGAGCATTTCCCAAAGCGTAAAGGTCTTGATGGTGCTTGCGATGCTCATGAGATTTTCCTCAAACGCGCCACGGGCCGACGTGGAACCAGGCCAGCACGCCCTCGACGGCGAT
>PMNQ01000175.1:0-125 GCA_003162555.1 Gammaproteobacteria bacterium
CGCGTCGACATGCGCCTGCGGCCGTTCGGCGCGAGCGGACCGCTGGTCGCCAGCATTGCGGCCTTCGAGGACTATCTCGAACGCCAGGGCAGGGACTGGGAACGCTACGCCTGGATCAAGGCGCG
>PMNQ01000175.1:202-18306 GCA_003162555.1 Gammaproteobacteria bacterium
GCGGCTGCTGCCGGCTTCGGTCACGACTGAACTGGCCGAGGCCTACGAGTTCCTGCGGCGCCTCGAAAACCGGCTGCAGATGTACGGCGATGCGCAGACGCACTCGCTGCCGGCCGAGCCGCTGGCGCGAGGGAGGCTCGCTGCGTCGATGAACTGCGCACACTGGGACGAGCTGGCCGCCGCGCTCGAGCGGCAGCGCGCGCGGGTGGCGTCCCATTTTGCCGCGCTGGTGCAGTCGGACGGTGCCAACCGGCCGGTGGCCGCGCCCATTTCGCATTTGCTGGAAGGTGATGATTCGCGGCCGGCGCTGGCGGCGCAGCTCGCGGGGCTGGGCCTGGCCACGGCCGACGCGACGACGGCGGCGCAGTTGCTGCACGACCTGCAAGGCGGCACGCTGCTGAGGCGGCTCGACGAGCCGGGGCGGCGCCGACTGCGCTCACTGCTGGCGCAATTGCTGATGGACGTGGCGCCGCTCCCGGATGCGCTGGATGTGCTGCGGCGCGTGCTGCGGGTCATCGAGGCGATCGGCACGCGCTCCGCGTATTTTGCGCTGCTGCTCGAAAACGCCATTGCGCGTCGCCGCCTGGTCGAGCTGGCGCGCCACGGCGATTTCCTGACGGCACAGATCGCCGCCTGGCCGCTGTTGCTGGACGAACTCATCGACGAGCGGCTGTACGAGCAGCTGCCGACGCGCGCGGAGCTGGCAGCGGACCTCAGCGCGCGGCTGGCCGACGTCGAGGCCGGTGACGAGGAGCGGCTGGTAGCAGAGCTGCGCAGCTTCCAGCGCGCCACCCTGTTTCGCGTCGCGGTTGCCGATCTGGTGCGCTCGCTCCCGCTCATGGTGGTGAGCGACCGGCTGACCGAGATCGCCGAACTGATCGTCGAGCAGGCGCTGCGAATCAGCTGGGATTTCGTGACCGCGCAGTACGGCACGCCGATGTGCGGAGCCGGCGATGCGCGCCGCGCGGTGCGGATCTGTGCGGTCGGGTATGGCAAGCTCGGCGGCATCGAGCTTGGCTACAGCTCCGACCTCGATCTGGTATTCCTGCACGATTCCGCCGGCGAGCGGCAGGAGACTGAAGGCGAGCGCTGCGTCGACAACCAGGTGTTCTTCGTGCGTTTCGTGCAGCGCCTGGTGCACACGCTGACGGTGCACTCGGCCGCCGGCCGGCTCTACGAGGTTGACATGCGTCTGCGGCCGAGCGGCAAGGGCGGGATGCTCATCACCAGCATCGAAGCCTTCGAGGAATACCAGCGTCACGAGGCCTGGACCTGGGAACACCAGGCGCTGCTGCATGCGCGCGCGGTGTGCGGTGACGCGGATCTGCAGCAGCGTTTCGCGCAGCTGCGCGCGCGGGTGCTGGAGCAGTGCGTGCGGCGCGATATGCTGCGCGAGGAAGTGCGGCGCATGCGCGCACGCATGCGCGCCGAATTGTCGGCGGCGAAGCCGGGCAAAGTTGATCTGAAGCAGGATCCCGGCGGTATTGCCGATATCGAATTCCTGGCGCAGTACTGGGCACTGCGCTGGGCGGCGGAATATCCGCCAGTCGCCTGGTTCGCGGACACGATCCGCGAGCTCGAATCGGTGGCGTCCGCGGACCTGGTGCCGCAGGGCATCGTCGACACCCTGACTGACGCTTATCGCAAATACCGCGTGCGCAGCCACCACCGCGCGATCGCCGGACTGGATGCCGTGGTCGCCGCCGGCGAGTTTGCCGCAGAGCGCGCGGCGGTCATTGCGATCTGGCAACAGACTATGGAGCTATAATTGGCGCATGAACCCAGCCAGCGCGCCGCAACCGGCCAACACCCAGAACCACTACGAAGTCACGCTCAAGGACCTGCCGCTTTCGTGCCCAGGTCCTGGCATGGCGCTGTGGAACTCGCATCCCCGCGTCTATCTGGCCATCGAACAGACCGGCTTCGCGAAATGCGGCTACTGCGGCGCCGAGTACACCCTGAAGCGCTGATAGCCGTCGGCTGGCGGTTCGCGGCTAGCGGTACGGGCGGTACGATTTTTCCTCGACCAGCGTCGAGCCCAGCCGCGTGTTGACACGCTTCTTGAGCGCCGCGCGTTCGTCGTTGTTGATGTAGACCGCACGGGCCAGCTCGATGAAATCCTTGTCGAACCGTTTGGCCGCCTCCAGGTCGCGCAGGCGGTCTTCCACATCCCACAGCCGCTCGTTCACGGCCTGCAAGGCGCGTTCCTCTTCGGCTACCGTGACGCCTGCGGGCACCGACGCGGTCCAGGTCTGCTCGAGCAGCTGCAGTTCATGACGGACGTTGGCGAGCTTGGCCGCATCGGTCATGCGCACCGATTTGATGCGCAGGATCGTGATCTTGTCGAGCAGTTCGCCGGGTGACACCGGCACCAGGATGTCTTGCATCGCCCTATATTATCCGGCCGCCAGCAGCTCATCGAGCCGTGTGCACACTGCGTCGGTTTCAATCAGGTCCATCACGCCCGGCTGCTCGATTTTTGCGCTCCACGGCAGTTCGCTGGCCTCCCGGCCGCGAAGCCTAAGCGCTGCCTCGGCAAAGCGATCGATGCACCACTGGCGCGACAGATAGGGGCCGCTGCGCGCGCTGCGCGTTGCGGCGTACAGGCCGATCACCGGCGTGCCGACCATGGTGGCCATGTGCGCCGGTCCGGAGTCCGGTGCCAGCAGCACCCGCGAGCGCGCCAGCAGTGCCAGCAGTTGCGGCAGGGTGTCGGTCCCGGCCAGGTTGCGCACCGGCACGGTTGCCGCGCGCTCGATGGCCGCGGCGACACCGCGTTCGTAGTCATTCGGGCCGCCGCACAGCAGCACCGCGAGGCCGTGGCGCCGGACCGCGTGGTCGATCACCGCTGCGTAGCGCTCGACGCTCCAGTTGCGGGCGCGGTGGCTCGAGCAGGCGCTGACGATCAGCGTGCGCTGGCCATCGGGAATCTGCTGTCGCGCCCAATCCTGGGCCGCCGCCGGCAGCGGCAGGTTCCATTCGAGACGGCGCGCGCCGATGCCGAGCGCGTCGGTGAACCCAAAAAAACTGTCGAGCACATGTTCATTGACGCGCGGGGCGATGCGCCGGTTGGTGAACAGCCATTGCAGTTCGCGCGCCCGCGCGCGATCGAATCCCACGCGCAGCGGCGCCCGGATCAGCGTGGAGTACAGGCTGGCGCGCAGCGCCAGCTGCATGTGCAGCAGCACGTCGAAACGCCTGCCACGCAGCGCGCGCCGCAAGCTCTGTGCGCCCGCGTACAGGGAGCGCTTGTCGATGGTGATAAACTCGACGTCGGGCAACAGGCTCAGCAGGCGCGACTCGGGCCGGCCGATGACCCAGCTGATGCGGGTTTCGGGCCAGGCATGCTGGATCGTGCGGACGATCGGCACNNTGTCTCGATTGAACTTCATGGCCGTCGGCACCGAGGTCCGCATCCAGGAATTCACTGGCGGCGCGATGCTATATGACAGCTCCCGCGCCGGCAATGCGGCGCCAGGCTGGCTCGACCCCAAGTGGTGGTCGGCGCGTGGCGCGGTCAGCGCCGCCAGCGAGGGGCGTGGTTCCACTGCGCTGATCGAAGCCGACGGCCGCAGCCTGGTGTTGCGGCATTACCGGCGTGGCGGACTCATGGCGTACCTTTCGGGCGATCGCTACCGGTGGCGCGGCGCCGAACGCACGCGCTCGTTCCGCGAGTGGCACCTGCTCTATCACATGTATCGCGCGGGGCTGCCGGTACCGATGCCGATTGCCGCGGGGTACCGGCGCCAAGGCAGCATCTACACCGCCGATCTGCTGGTGCAGCGCATTCCCGGCGTACGCTCGCTGGCCGCGGCCATTGGCGCCGCGCCGGTGCCGCTGGGCACGTGGATGGCCATAGGCCGCTGCCTGCGCCATTTCCATGCTCGCGGCGTCTGCCACGCCGACCTGAACGCGCACAACATCCTGATCGGCCCGGCCGAGGATGACATCTGGATCATCGATTTCGACCGGGGCACGTTGCGATCGCCAGGCTGGTGGAGCGATGCGAACCTGGTGCGGCTGCGGCGCTCGCTGCTGAAGCTCACGGCTGGCCTCGGCGGCGAACGTTTCACCGCCGCCGACTGGCAGATGCTGCTCGACAGCTACCTGGCGACGGCGATCCAGTTGCAGCAGATCCCGGCATTGGCGCACGGCTAGGGCCGCGGATACGCGTGGCGCGCCGCTTTTACACGCTGCTGGTGCTGCTGGCGCTGCCGCTGGCCAGCCTCGTGGTGCTGTGGCGGGGCTTGCGCGAGCGCGACTACTGGCGTGGCTGGGGCGAGCGCTTCGGGCGTGGCGCGCCGCTCGCCGGTGACGGGCGCGGCCTGTGGTTGCACGCCGTATCGGTCGGCGAAGTGCAGGCCGCCGCGAGCCTGGTGGCTGCGCTGCGGCGCGAGTGGCCGACGCTGCCGCTCGCGGTGACCAGCGCGACGCCGGCAGGACGTGCGCGGGCGCGCGCTGCGTTCGGGGCTGGCGTCGACGCGCGCTACGCACCCTACGATCTGCCCTGGTGCGCGCGTGCGGCGCTGCGGCGCCTGCGGCCGGCGCTGCTCGTGATCATGGAGACCGAGTTGTGGCCGAACCTGCTCAATGAGTGCGAACGCGCCGGCGTCCGTGTGCTGATCGTGAGCGCGCGCCTGTCGGCGCGCAGCTGCTCGCGCTGGTCACGCTTCAGTGCGCTGCTGCAGCCAGCGCTTAGGCGCTGCGTCACGATCGCCGCGCAGTCGATGGCCGACGGCGAACGCTTTGTCTCGCTGGGCGTGCCTGCGTCCAGCGTGCAGGTCTGCGGCAACATCAAGTTCGACCGCGCGCCTGGAGCGCTCGTGCGCGCGACTGGCGCGACCTTGCGCGCCCGCTACGCCGCGGAGCGACCGCTGTGGGTCGCCGGCAGCACGCACGCGGGCGAAGAGCAGGCCGCGCTGGCGGCGCACGCCACGGTGCGGGCTTCCTTTCCGGAGGCGCTGCTGGTGCTGGCCCCGCGCCACCGGCCCAGGTTCGATGAAGTGGCCAGGATGCTCACGGACAGCGGCTTGCGCTGGTTGCGGCACAGCGCTGCAGTCGCCGATCCGGCGGGCGGGGGCGCTGCCGCTGCGCGCATCGAGGTGCTGCTGCTCGATACGATAGGCGAGCTCGAGAATTTCTATGCGGCAGCCGACGTGGCCTTTGTCGGCGGGAGCCTGGTGCCGGTTGGCGGCCACAACCTGCTGGAGCCCGCCGCGCTCGGCGTGGCCACGCTCTCAGGCCCGGCGCAGGGCAACGCGCCGGATGTCGCACGGCTGCTGTGCGAAAACGGCGGACTGCGGCTGGTGTCTGACGCCGGCGAACTTGGCGCGGCCGTGCGGACACTGCTGGCCGATCAGTCAGCGCGCAGGCGCATGGGGGCGGCGGCGCAGGCCACGGTCGCCGCGAATCGCGGCGCACTCGATCAGGCGCTGGCGATGATCAGGGATTGCCTGGCGCGGCCGGCGTAGCCGCCGGAGCTGCAGTCGCGTCGTNNCGAGATTTCCGGACGCGAGCCGCAGCGCGATGATGTTGTTCAGGTAGCCGTACTTCGCCTGCGCGTAGTTGGTCTGTGCCTGCACCAGCGACTGGCGCGCACTGAGCACGTCGATTGCGGTCTTGGTGCCGACCTCGTAGCCCGCCTCGGTGGCCTGCAGCGAGATNNGCCTGGCGCACGCGTGACTGCGTGGCACCGGCACTGAATATCGGCACGGTAACTCCGACCGACCAGACGATGTCTTGGGTATTGGTCGAAAAACCGGTGACCGGATTGAGTACGTTCGGGTTGTTGGAATTGCTGAGGTCCCATGAGCGCGAGGCGGAGGCGTTGACCTGCGGCAGGTGACCACCGATCGCGGTGAGGTAGTTGTCGCGCGCGATGTCGGCGGCCAGCCGGCTCGCCACCAGGTTCGCGTTCTGGCTGAGCGCAGTCGTGACCCAGGCATCTTCGCTCGCAGGGTCGGGCGCGAGCAGCGGCATGGCATCGCCCGGGGTCGACAGCTGCCGGTATTTCTCGCCGGTTACGGCGCGCAGCTGCTCTTCCGCGCTGGCCAGCGCGCGCTTCGCCGCGATCACCGNNTGTCGCGCGCCGCGCGTGCAATTTGTACGTCAGTGATCGCAATCAATCCGACATCGTAGCGACGTTCCGCCTGCTCGAGCTGGCGGGTCACAGAACGCAGCGCGCTTTCCTGCGCGGCGAGCGTGTCCTGCGCGCTGAGGACGCCGAAATAGACCAGCGCAACGCGCGACACCAGGTCTTCCTGCGCGGCGTGGTAATTGGCCTCGCCCTGCGCCACGGTGCTGCTGGCGGCCTTGAGCGCCACCCAGTTGTCCCACGAGAACAGGTTGACCTGCAGGTTCAGGTTGGCCAGCGCCGGCGTGGAAAAGTGCTGGCTCGCAACGCCGCCCCAGTTCTTGCTGGCGTTTACATCCAGCGGCAGCATGGCGAGGATCGCCTGCGTGCGCGTTTCGCGGGTCGCCAGGTGCAGGAAATCCGCCTGCTGCATGGTCGGATCGGCCGCGAGCGCGTGATCGTAGACAGTCTGCAGGTCTTCGGCGCCAGCGGCGCCGGCGGCGCAACTTAAGGCCAGGGCAATCAACCAGTGACGATTCATTCGCAATACATCCATTGTTGAGTTGTTGCTGTGGTTCGTATTCAAGTCGGCTCAAGCCAGGTCCAGATCAGGATCGATGTCGCGCGCCCAGGCAGCGATGCCGCCGCGCAGATTCCCGACCCGGCCAAATCCCCGGCCGACGAGAAATTCGGCCGCCCGCTGGCTGCGCACCCCAGCCTGGCACATCACAATGATCTCCGCGTCTGCGTCAAGTTCCTCTATCCGCGACGGAATTTCCTGCAGCGGGATGCAAACGCACCCGGGGAGGGAGGCCCGCGCCACTTCCCAGGGTTCGCGCACGTCGAGCAGGCAGAACTCCTGGCGGGCGTCCATCTTCGCCTTTAACCCGGCTGGGTCTATCTGGGTTACAGCGGCCATCGTCAAAAACGGAACAAAGGCGGTGCGGGAGCGTTTTCAAGCGCTTCAAGGCTGGTTTCGAACAGCACCTGCGAGCTGAACTGGCTCGCGCCGAGCCTCTCGACCAGGCGGGCCTCCATGACCGAGCCGGTGCCGACAACCACGAACAGCCGCCCGCCGTATTTCAGCGCGCGCTCGAAGCGCGGATCGTAGATCGGGAGCGAAGCGGTCAGCACGATGGCGTCATAGGCGGTCTCGCTGAACAGCGCCGCGCCGTCGGCGGTTGTCACTTCGACACTGGCGGCGCCCGCGGCCGCAAGGTTGGCGCGCGCGAGCGAGGCGATCTGTGCGTGCAACTCGAGCGATTGCACGCGGCCACCCAAGGCCGCAAGACAGGCCGACAGGTAGCCTGAGCCAGTACCGATTTCCAGCACCTGCTCGCCCTGGCGTACGCCCAGCGCCTGCAGCATGCGGCCCGCCAGCATCGGCGTCAGCATGTGCTTGCCGCAGGGCAGTGGCAGTGCGCAATCGGCGCAGGCCAGGGAACGCCAGGCCGCAGGCACGAACGGTTCGCGCGGCACGCGCTGCATCGCTTCGAGCGTGCGCGTGTCGAGTACCTCCCAGGTGCGTACCTGCTGGGAGATCATCTGGTCGAGTGCGGCCTGTGTACTGGTCATGGGGAACGCAATGATAGCAAGCTTTACTTAATTCACGGTCGGCGCCGCGCGACCGCGCGCGCTGCGCACCACACGGGAATTCCCGGCTGTCGCGCGCAACAAAGTCGTCATCATATGGTGAATTCGCCCTCCGGTGCGACCACCCGCTGGGCTATGCTGCATTGGTATCCAACGGGCGGGCCGACCGGCACTGGCGCGCCTGAATATCAAAGAGGGAACCGCAGCCGCTTCATGTCGATCCTGGCGCTATTTTGCCTGCTGTTCGCGTTGCTCGCGGTGGCGTTGCTGGTGCTGTACGCCATGCAGCGTCGCCAGCGTGGTGCGCTCGAAGAATTGACGCGCCAGCTGCATCGCCTCGCCGTCGGCGGATCGCTCCGTGGCCGCGTCGAACTGGATACCGACCAGCGCGAAGTGACTGCGCTGGTGACGGTCGTGAATCACCTGCTAACGCGCGCTGCCACTGCGGCCGAACCGCTGTCGCAGCCGGCGCCGTCAGCCGCGGTGAGCGAACTGGGGGATCGCCTGCACGAAGCGGTGCTGATTCACGGCAGCAGCGGCATCCTTTACGCCAATCCTCAGTTCGCACAGCTGATCGGTGCACAGCCCGCCGAACTGGTGGGCCGCCGGCTGGAAGACCTGGTGCCGCCCGAGTTTGCCGAGCTGGTGGCCGACAACATCCGTCACCGGCTGGCCGGCGAAACCACCGCGGCGCGCTATGAGGTCGATCTGCTGGGACTCCAGGGACAACACGCGCGTCTCGAACTCAGTGCCTGGCCGGTCGATCACGCGGGTCAGCGTGCACTGCTGATCGTCGGCGTGGAAGTACTCCCGACCCAGACGGTGGCGGCGCTCGCGGCGCCTTCCGGCATGCACTCGCGTGCCCGCGCGGCGCTTGAGTCGCTCCCAGGTGCGGTCGTGACGGTCGATCTGCACAGCCAGGTCGACTACCTGAATCCGGCCGCCGCAGCGCTGCTGGGCGTTACGGGCGAGTCGGCCACGGGCACCTCGCTCGAGGAGCTGGCGCGCCACGCAAACGAGGCTGACCGCAAGCTGCTCGTCGAACCCGTCCATCAGGCGCTGACGGCCGGCGCACCGCTCAATCTTGGTCGCCGTCCCCTGGTGTTCGGACCGGAATCCGCCGAGCGCATGGTCGAGGTGACCGCGGCGCCGCTCCGTGACGAAGTCGGCGATATCACCGGCGCCGTGCTGCTGCTGCATGACGTCACCGAATCGCGCGGCCTGACGCGCCAGATTTCCTACCAGGCGGCGCACGATGCGCTCACGGGTCTGGTCAACCGGCGCGAATTCGAACGCCGGCTGCAGGAGGCCGTCGATGGCGCGCGGCGCGGCGATGCCAGCCACGTGCTGTGCTACCTCGACCTGGACCGCTTCAAGGCGATCAATGACACCAGCGGCCATCAGGCGGGCGACAGCCTGCTGCGCGATATCGCCAAGGTGGTGCGCGGCGGGGTGCGTGACTCCGACACCGTCGGTCGCCTCGGTGGCGACGAGTTCGGCATGCTGTTGATGGGCTGTCCGCTGGATAAGGCGCGGCAGATCGCCGATGAAGTCTGCCGCAAGGTCGCCGATCACCGCTTCGTGTGGCGCGATCGCATTTTCAATGTTGGCGCCAGCATCGGCCTGGTGGAAGTTTCCAGGGACGCGGCCAGCGTCGAGGAAGTGCTCGCGGCTGCCGACTCCGCCTGCTACCAGGCCAAGCGCCAGGGCAGTCACGTGACGGTGTACTCGGGGCGCGATGAATTGCACGCGCGCCAGAGCGGCGAGATCCACTGGCTGCAGTTGCTGCAGAGTGCGCTCAAGGAGCATCGCTTCGAGCTTTACTGCCAGCCGATCGTCGCGGCCTACGGCGATGGCGATGCCGGCCCGGCCATGGAAGTGCTGCTGCGGCTGCGCAACGATGCCGGCGAACAGGTCTCACCGGCGGATTTTCTGCAGGCGGCCGAACGCTACCGGTTGATGGGACTGATCGACCGGCAGGTCGTGCAGACCACGTTTGAAGCACTCGGGCGCGGCGCGATCGGCCTGCCGGCCAATCGCAGCATCGGCATCAATATTTCCGGCCAGACGCTCGCGGACGCGCAGTTCCTCGAATTCGTCGTCGAATGTTTCGATGCCACCGGCGCCAGTCCTGGCCAGGTGTGCTTTGAGATCGCCGAGAGCGCGGTGATCGCCAATCTCGAGCATGCGCGCCGCTTCATCGGTGTGCTGCACGGCATGGGCTGCCGCTTCGCGCTCGACGATTTCGGCAGTGGCATGGGTTCGTTCTCGAACCTGAAGCTGCTGGCGGTTGATTTCCTGAAAATCGATGGCTCGTTCATGCGCAACCTGGCGCGCGATTCCGTCAATCAGGCGATGGTCACGGCGATGATCAAGCTGGCGCGCACCCTCAATTTCAAGGTGATCGCCGAGCAGGTCGAAGACACTGCGTCGCTCGATGCCGCGCGCGCGATCGGCGTCGATTTCCTGCAGGGCTACGCGCTGGGCCGTCCCACGCCGATGCCGATCGCAGCCTAGCTGCCGTCTCCACAGGCAGCCACGCTACGGGGCCGGCGCGAAAATCTCGTCGTTGCGCACGAATGCGTCCAGGAAGCGGCTCATCACGCGAAGCTGCGTGTGGTGCTCATTCAGCGCCGCCAGTTTCCCGGCCACCTGGGCGTCGCTGAGCGGGAGCCTCTGCCAGGATAGATCACGCGCGATCTTTGGCGGCAGCAGAGGGCGCTCGCGATGCAGGCCGCGCGGCGCGGGCCATTCGTGCCCGGCATGCACGATCCAGTAGTAGATGCGGGCCTTCGACGCGCTGGCGCGCAGCAGTTCGACCGCCAGTGCGCCGCTCGCGTTGTGGTCCGGGTGCCGGTCCTGCGGCGCGGCGGCCAGCACGATCGTGGGTGCGAAGCGGACGATCACCTCCTGCAGGTTGCGCCGCAGTTCCGATCCCGTGTAAGGACTGCCCGGATGCAGCGCCTCGGCATATGGGACGGCGCTGACGCCCGTGTAGCGCGAACGGAGCGGCGCAGCCGATGGTGTGAGCAGCAGCGCGTGCACGTCGCGATCTGGAAATCCCAATAATATTTGCTGCGCGCGCGGCACACCGAGCCGGTCCGCCGCGGCGTGCGCCTCGGCGATGCGCCGCATGCCAAGCTGCTCCAGACCCGATGCCTTGGGCCGCAGCGTGCGTTCGGTGACGATGGCGTCGATCTCGAAGCTGTCGCCGGCCGTGATCCACACCACGCCGACTGTGGCGCCCGCCGCCACCGCCTGCTGCAGGTAACCACCGCAACACAGGGTCTCATCGTCCGGGTGCGGCGCGATCACCAGGACGCGATCGGTGGAGCGCGGTGGCGCCATCTGCGGCAACGGCGCGGTTGTGCGGCCGTTGGCCGCGCGCGCAGTCAACAGCACTAAGGCGCTGAGCGCGGCGAGCGTGGCGATCGCGCCGAGTTTCGGCGCCAACCGCGCACATGGCGCCGTACTGATCGCTGCCAGGGACATGCGCCGATTCTACCCGGGCCGGGACTCGCCCTCGCGCTCGAGCAGCGCGCGCTTGCGTTCGATGCCCCAGCGGTAACCAGACAGTGCGCCATCGCGCCGCACGACGCGATGGCAGGGAATCGCCACCGCCAGCGCATTGGCGGCACAGGCCTGCGCCACGGCGCGCGCCGACTGCGGCGCGCCGATGCGGCGGGCGATCTCGGCGTAGCTGGCAGTGGCGCCGGCGGGGATCCGCAGCAGCGCCTGCCAGACTTTTTGCTGGAATACCGTACCGCGTACGTCGAGCGGCAATTTCAGCCCTTGCGAGGGCGCATCGACCATGCGCACCACTGCGGCCACGCAGCGTTCGAAACTCGCCTCGCCGCCCAGCAGGTTGGCGCGCGGAAAGCGATCCTGCAGATCGCGCAGCAACGCGTCCGGGTCGTTGCCCAGCAGGATCGCGCAGATGCCCTTGTCGCNNGCGCCGCCGGCGCGAAAGGCGCGTGGCGTCATGCCGAGCACTTCGTTCGAGCTGGCGTAGAAGCGGCCGCCGGAATTGAAGCCGGCATCGTGTATCGCCTGCGTCACGCTGCCGGCACGCCGCAGTTCACCGCGCACGCGCCGAGTGCGCTGCGCGAGCGCATAGGCGCGCGGGCTCAGGCCCACGGTCGCCTTGAAGACACGCTGGAAGTGGAAGGGGCTCATGCCCGCCTGGCGCGCCAGCAGCGCGAGGCGCGGCGGTTCGGGCGCCGTTTCGATAAAGCGGCAGATGCGCGCCATCAGCGCCGCACGCGTGTCGGCCGGCGAAGCCTGGTGCGGCCGGCAACGCTTGCAGGGCCTGAAGCCGGCGGCTTCGGCCGCCGCGCAGTCGGCGTGAAAGGCCACGTTTTCGGGGCGCGCGGCGCGTGCCGGGCACGATGGCCGGCAGTACACGCCGGTGGTCCGCACCGAGTAGACGAATCGGCCGTCGTGCGCGGAATCGCGCGCCAGCAGCGCTGCCCAGCGGGGATCGCGTCGAGTGGATTGCAACTGGTTCATGGGCTGCAACTCTAGCCCAACGTACGGGGCCCGACACCCCGGAGATTGCGGTCGAATCAGTTGCCTGGAGTAGCCCGGGCGTCGGCGGCAGCGAGCAGCATCCGCGACCGGCCCCGATGGCAGATCAGCAGGCCCACGGCGAACACCAGTATGCAACCGCCCGCGCCCTTTAACAGGAACAGGGTCGGATGTGCGCTGCCGGAGGGCGGGATCAACGATACGATGGTCGCGAAGGTCGTTGCCAGCACGCCGATCCAGGCCACCGCCCAGCCGACGCGCGGCCCGCCGGGAATCAACGCCAGGCTTGTCTCGTCGGTGGCTCCGGCGCGCCGCCGCAGCACCGGGAGCGCTGCGAAAATGTAGATCCATACAGCGCAGCTTAGCGCCGCGGTCATGTCGATCAGCAGCAGATAAGCTTCGTGAATGGTCGAGCCGGAAATCGCGGCCAACAGCACGATGGAGGTCGCGGCCGCTTGCACCAGCAACGCGATATGCGGCGTGCCGTAGCGCGGATGGATGGCCCCCAGGCGCCCGGGCAGGTAGTGGCCCAGGCCCATGACGAACGGGAGACGTGCGGTGCCCGCGACCCAGGCGCCCAGTCCCCCGGCGCTCGTCAGCGCGAGCAGCGCCGCGGCGACGACGCCGAACATCGGCATGCCGATGCGCTGGCCGGTTGCCTCCATGGCTTCCGGAATGCCGCTGATGACGCCGATCTGGTCGGGCGGCAACGCCACCAGGAGCGAGGCAGTGCCGGCCACGTAGATGATCGTGATGACTACGCCGGATATGAGTATCGCGCGGCGGATGGTGCGCGCTGAATTGCGGATTTCATCGCCGAGTATCGGTCCGAGTTCCAGGCCGACGAAGGCCAGGATCAGAATCGCGAAGGTATTGAGTGTCGGCAACGATTGCAGTTTCGGCACCAGCTCGGCCGCATGCACCTGCGTGGCCGAACCAAAACGCCACCAGGCCAGTGCGCCGCCGATCAGCACCTGCGCGCCCACCGCGATCGAGGCCAGGCCGCCGATGTTCTGCAGCCACTTCGCGCGCCGCAGTCCGAGGATGTTCAGGAACGTGACGAACCAGAGCAGAGCGAGACAGAAAATCCCGTTGTACAGGGGACTCTCGTCGAGCGAACGAAACGAAGTTCCGGCCATGTGCAGCACGATCCCGGATACGAATAGCAGCAGCGATGGGAAGAACACCAGGTTCGAGAGCCAGTACGCCCAGCCCGCCAGGAATCCGTGCGTGTCGCCGAACGCCGCCTGCGTCCAGCGGTACAGGCCGCCCACATGCGGGATGCGCGAACTGAGCTCCTGCACGGTCAGTGCCGAGGGCACGAAAAAAAGCAGGAAGGCGATGACCCACAGCGTGAGGCTGGCCGGACCGAGCTGCGCCGCGGTCGACAGCCAGCGCAGGCCAACGATCGCCGCAATGTTGAGCAGCACCAGGTCGAATGTGCCGAGCGCACGACGCAGCTCCGGACCATTCCCCGGCTGGGAATCCAATTTCATCAAGCGAGAACCTGGACGCGCGGCCGAGGCCGCATGAGGCAAGCCTCGCACAATGCAACGGCCGCAGCCAGTGCCCGCAGCGTCTGCGCTATCGGTTGCCCTCGCAAATGCCGCAGAATGCGGGGCGCGCTTGCCAACGGGGGAAAGTTCATGGTTCGGGTCGGCTGCATTGTGACGATGCTCACGCTTCTGGTGTGCGCGAGATCCGCGACGGCGGCGCCCGCGCACGATAATGCCGGGATCGATGCGGCGGCGGCCTCGCGCTTTGCCGCGCTCGCGCTCAAGTGCCTCCACCAGGAATATCCGAATCACATCAGCCACACGCTCGATGGCGATGTCGACGTGCGCGCGCCGCACGAGCTGACGCCCGCGTTCTACGGCTGCCTCGACTGGCATTCCGATGTGCACGGACACTGGCTGCTGGTGCGCCTGCTGCGCTTGGTGCCGGACGCGCCGTTCGCCGTCGCGGCGCGCGCGGAAATTGCCCGCAGCCTGACGCCCGCGAATGTTGCCGGCGAGGTGGTCTACATGCGGCAAGCCGATCGCGCCTCCTTCGAGCGGCCCTACGGCCTCGCCTGGCTGCTGCAACTGTGCGCGGAGCTACGCCAATGGCAGGACCCGCAGGCACAGCAGTGGCTTGCAGCCCTACAGCCGCTGGAAAGCGAAGTGGCGACGCGCTTGAAGAACTACCTGCCGAAACTGCGCTATCCGATCCGCATCGGCGAGCACGACCAGACGGCATTTGCCCTGGGGTTGATCTGGGACTGGGCCGGCATCGCCGGCGACGCGCAGATGCGCAGCGCGCTCGCTGATGCAGCGCGCCGTTTCTACGCGCTCGATCGTGCCTGCCCGCTGACCTACGAGCCGTCCGGTGAGGATTTTCTCTCGCCCTGCCTGGCCGAGGCCGATTTCATGCGCCGCGTGCTGGATCGCGCGGCATTTGGCAAATGGCTGTCCGCGTTTCTGCCCGGTATTCCGGCCAAGGCCAGCGCCGGGGCCGGGCCCTCCTGGCTGACGCCGGCCGTGGTCACCGACCGCTCGGATCCGAAGCTGGCGCACATCGACGGCCTCAACCTGAGCCGCGCATGGATGCTCGAGGGCATTGCCCACGCGCTGGCGCCAGGCGATGGGCGCATCGCGGCGCTGTCGGCCAGCGCGCGGCTGCATCGCGACGCGGCAGTCCCTGCCGTGACCGGCGAGCACTATGAAGGCGGCCACTGGCTCGGCACGTACGCTGTTTACCTGACGACGGGTGCCGGATTGCACTGAGGAGATGGTCATGTCGAAACACTGCATCGTGACCCTACTGTGCACAGCGATGAGCGTGTGTGGAGCGACGGCAGAAGTTGTCGCGGCCGCACCCGCACCCGCTCCCGCACCCGGTCCGGAAGTGCAGCCATACGTGGCCGTCTCGGCGCCTCTGGTCGCGCTCAGGCACGTGAGCGTCATCGATGGAACCGGGGCGGCGCCGCGCGCCGACCAGACGCTTGTGCTGCAGCACGGGCGCATCGCCGCGATCGGACCTTTCGGCCGCACCGCGGTGCCCGCGGGCGCCGAGCTGCATGATTATCCGGGCTACACCGTGCTGCCCGGCCTGGTCGGCATGCACGATCATTTTTACTACTCGGCTTCGAATGCGCTGCAGCGTGGTGATGGCAAGAGCTCCGAGCCCGGATTCCAGGTGAACGAGATCGCCTTCACGGCGCCGCGGCTGTATCTCGCCGGCGGCGTCACCACGCTACGCACCACTGGCAGCATCGAGCCCTACACCGACATCAAGGTGCACGATCGCATCGAAGCCGGATTGATGCCCGGCCCCGAGATCGATCTGACCGCGCCGTACATGGAAGGCGCGCCGACGCCGTTTGCACAGATGCGTGAACTCAAGGGCGCCGAGGACGCGCGTCGCTTCGTCGCCTTCTGGGCTGAATCGGGCATGACTTCGTTCAAGGCCTACATGAACATCACGCGCGATGAGCTCGCTGCGGCCGCGGCCGCGGCGCACGAGCGCGGCATGAAGATCACCGGGCACCTGTGTTCCGTGACCTGGCCCGAAGCGGTCGCGGCCGGCATCGACGATTTTGAACATGGTCCCGTGTACACCGACAGCGAATTCGTCGTTGGCAAGAAGGCCGATGTGTGTGTGCGCGGGCGTGATATGGACGCGTCCTGGCAGGCGCAGGCCATCGACGGGCCAGGCGTCACCGCGCTGATCAAACTGCTGGTCGCGCACCACGTCGCGGTGACTTCGACGCTGCCCGTGTTCGAGTTGTACGTGCCAGGCCGCCCGCCGCCGCAGCGTCGCGCGCTCGATGCCATGTCCACCAGCGCGCGCGAGAGCTACCTGACCGAACGCGCTGCGCTCGATCCTGGCGATGCGGCGAGTGTCGCGTTGTTTCGCAAGGAGATGGATTTCGAGCGCGCCTTCGCGGCCGCCGGTGGACTGTTGCTGGCCGGTCCCGATCCGACCGGGAGCGGCGGCGTGCTGCCCGGATTCGGCAATCAGCGGGAAGTCGAACTGCTGGTCGAGGCTGGATTCACGCCCGTTGCCGCGATCCAGGTCGCGACGCAAAATGGCGCGCGCTACCTCGGGCGCGAAGCGGACATCGGCACGCTCGCGGTCGGCAAGCGCGCCAACCTGGTGCTCATCAAGGGCGATCCCGCGCAGCAGATCGCCGACATCGAAAATGTCGAGATCGTATTCAAGGATGGCATCGGCTACGACTCCGCGCACCTGATCGCCGCGGTGCGCGGACAGGTGGGTGTGCGATGAAGCTGCAGCAATTTTCATTGATGGCTTTCGCTGCGGCAACAGTGTCGATGGCGCTCGCGCTGGCCGCGGCGCAACCGCGCGGCGGCGTGCCCGAGGTGGCGGCGCTGGAACCCGAACTCGAGGCGCTATACAAAGACCTGCACCAGCACCCGGAACTGGGCTTCCAGGAAACACGCACCTCGGCGGAGCTGGCCACGCGCGTGCGCGCGCTGGGCTACGAAGTGACCACGGGAGTCGGCAAGACCGGCCTGGTGGCGCGGCTGCGCAACGGGCCTGGCCCGACCGTCATGCTGCGCACTGAACTGGATGCGCTGCCCATCGAAGAGAAAACCGGTCTGCCATTCGCCAGCACCGCGACCGCGGTCGATGCCAGAGGCGCGAGCGTGCATGTGGCGCATGCCTGCGGGCACGATTTGCATATGACGGCCTGGTACGGCACCGCGAAGCTGATGGCACAGCGGCGCAATCGCTGGCACGGCACCCTGATGCTGGTCGGGCAGCCGGCCGAGGAGTTGGGCGACGGCGCAGCGGCCATGCTGGCCGACGGCCTGTTCACGCGTTTTCCGAAACCGGATTTCGCGCTCGGCCTGCACGACGAACCAACGCTCCCATCAGGCGTGGTTGGTTTTCATGCGGGCTATTTCCGCGCTGCAGTCGATTCCATCGAGATCGTGATCTACGGCCGCGGCGGGCACGGCGCCTACCCGCATCTGGCAATTGATCCGATCGTGATCGCGGCGCGCGCGATACTCGGCATCCAGACCGTGGTCTCGCGCGAGACCAACACGCTCTCGCCGGTGGTAGTGACGGTTGGCGCCATCAACGGCGGCACGGCCCCGAATATCATCCCCGATGAAGTGCGCATGCTGCTGACGGTTCGCACCTTCGATGCGGACGTGCGTGTACATGTGCTCGCCGCGATCAAGCGGCAGGTGGATGCGGAAGCGACTGCCGGCAACGCCCCGCGGATGCCGCTCTTCAACGTCTACGACAGCGCCGACACGGTGTACAACGATCCTGCTGTGACCGCGCGTCTGGTCGCCGCCCTGCATCGCGATCTCGGCCCCGACAGCGCGCGCGAGATGCCGCAGCAAATGGGCGCGGAAGATTTTTCACAGTACGGCCGTGCAGGAGTGCCGTCCGTGCTGCTGCACATTGGCGCGGTGAGCCCGGAAGACCTGGCCAGCGGCCGGCCTCTGCCGTACCTGCACTCGGCGCTCTGGGCCCCTCAGCTCGAACCCACGCTCCGTTCGATGGTCGCGGCGGAAGTCGTCATGCTCGACGAACTGTTCAGCGCGCCGCGCGCGGCGCGCCGCTAGAGCAACGGCACCAGCAGCAGTGCGACGATGTTGATGATCTTGATCAGCGGNNCAGGCGCCGCCGCCGGTGCACATGGAAATCGCCACGAACAACCCGGTGACGATCGTGCCGATCAGCAATCCGCCGAGCGCCTTGATGCCTTCGCCAGGGCCCATCAGCGCATTGATGCCGAAGGCCACGACGATCGGCACCAGGATCGGCAGGAGTGACGGCACCACCATTTCCTTGATCGCCGCCTTGGTCAGCAGATCGACGGCGCGCGAGTAATCAGGCTTGGCCGTGCCTTCCATGATGCCTTTGATCTCGCGGAACTGGCGCCGGA
>PMNQ01000270.1 GCA_003162555.1 Gammaproteobacteria bacterium
TGGCCGCGCTGCTGGTGCTGCTGGCGCTCGGCTTCGTGGGCTGGTGGCAATGGCGCGGCCCGAGTTTCGAAGTGGAGCTCGCCACCGCCGTGGTCGCCAGCCCGTCGCAAGGGCCTGCAGCGGTACTGCAGGCGAGCGGCTACGTGACCGCGCGGCGCCAGGCCACAGTCTCGGCGCAGATCACCGGCACGCTGCGCGAAGTGCTGATCGAGGAGGGCGAACACGTGCAGGCCGGACAGGTGCTGGCGCGGCTCGACGACTCGGCGGTGCAGGCCGGCGTCGCGCAGGCGCGCGCGCAGCTGGCTTCGTCGCAGGCCGTGGCAGCGCAGATCGAGGCGCAGCTTGCGCAGGCGCAGCGCGACACGCAGCGCGCCCAGGATCTGATCGACCGGCAGCTGGTTTCGAAGCAGGCGCTGGAGGCGGCGCAGACCCAGCAGGCGACACTGGCGGCGCAGCTGCAGGCGCAGCAACGGCAGATCGCCGTCGCCGAGGCGGGCTTGCATGGCGCCCAGGTGCAGCTCGGCTATTGCACCGTGCGCGCACCCTTCGCCGGCGTCATCGTCGCCAAGGCGGCGCAGGCCGGTGAGATCATCTCGCCGATATCGGCTGGCGGCGGCTTTACACGCACCGGCGTCGGCACCATCGTCGACATGGATTCGCTCGAGATCGAAGTGGACGTCAACGAGGCGTACATCAACCGCGTGCAGCCTCTGCAGGGCGCGCAGGCGCTGCTCGATGCCTATCCCGACTGGAACATTCCGGCGCACGTAATCGCCATCATCCCGACCGCGGATCGCAACAAGGCGACGGTCAAGGTGCGGGTGGCGCTCGACCAGAAGGATCCGCGCATCCTGCCCGACATGGGCGTGCGCGTTTCCTTTCTCGAGCCGCACCAGGACGGCGGCGCGGCGCCGGCGCCGGTGCCCGGGGTGCTGGTGCCAGCCAGCGCCATCGTCGACGCTGGCGGCGCTACCGGCGGCAGTGTAATTTACGCGGTCGTAAACGGACGCGCGCAGGCGCGCGCGGTCACGCCCGGACAGGTGTATGGCGAGCTGCGGTCGGTGACCGGCATCGAAGCCGGCACGCACCTGGTGCGCGCACCGCCCGCCGGGCTGGCCGACGGTGCGCGCGTCACGGTTGCCGCAGCAGAAAAATAGACGTGCGGCTGCATTTCTTGAGACACAGGTGATCAGGCATGAATACGTTGGTGCAGTTGCAGAATGTCAGCAAGACCTACACGCGCGGCCAGCAGAAGGTGGAAGTGCTGCACGGCATCGATCTGGCGATCGAAGCGGGTGACTTCGTCGCGCTGATGGGGCCTTCCGGTTCGGGCAAGACGACGCTGCTGAATCTGATCGGCGGGCTCGACGCGCCCAGCGGCGGGAGCATCAGCGTCGGCGGCCAGCGGATCGATAATTTATCTGAGAATGCGCTGGCGAAGTGGCGCTCCGCGCATGTCGGCTTTGTGTTCCAGTTCTACAATCTGCTGGCGACGCTGTCGGCGCGCCGCAATGTCGAGTTGCCGCTGCTGCTCACGCGCCTGTCGGGCGCGCAGCGGCGCGCGCGGGCCGATATCGCACTGCAGCTGGTCGGGCTCGCCGACCGCGCCACGCACAAGCCCGGCGAACTCTCCGGCGGCCAGCAGCAGCGCGTGGCAATCGCGCGCGCCATCGTGTCCGATCCGGCGCTGCTGGTATGCGATGAACCCACCGGCGATCTCGACCGCCAATCGGCCGCGGAAGTTCTGACGCTGCTGCAGCAGCTCAATCGCGAGCATGGCAAGACCATCATCATGGTGACACATGATCCGAAGGCGGCGGAGTTCGCGCGCCGCACCATCTTCCTCGACAAGGGCACGCTGGCCGACAGCAGCGTGCGTCCGGCGGCGTGAAATACCTGCAGCTGGTGTGGGCGGCGCTGCTGCGCCGCAAGACGCGAACGCTGTTCACGCTGCTGTCGGTGGTCGCGGCATTCCTGCTGTTCGGGCTGCTGGATTCGGTGCGCGGCGCTTTCGCGGGCGCCGGCAGCACGGTCAATGGCCTCACGCGGCTGGTCACGATCTCGAAGATCACGTTCACGATGCAGCTGCCCAAGAGTCTGCTGGAGCCCATCCGCGCGCTGCCGGGCGTCGCCGATGTGACCTACGCCAACTGGTTCGGCGGCATCTACCAGGACCCGAAGAATTTCTTCCCCAACGAAGCCGTGTCGCCAAATTTCCTCGACGCCTATCCGGAATGGCGCATGAGCGCCGCGCAACGTGCCGCCTTCCGCAACACGCGCACCGGCGCCGTGGTCGGCGCCAAACTGGCAAAGCAATTCAACTGGAAGGTCGGCGACCGGATTCCGCTGCAGGGCACGATCTTTCCGCAGAAGGACGGCACCAACACCTGGACCTTCGATCTGGTCGGCATTTACACGGTTGCCGATCCGAAGATGAAGGCGCAGGAGAATGCACTGCTGTTCAATTGGGATTACTTCGATGAGGCGCGCGCGTTCGGCAATGGCAGCGTGGGCTGGTATGTCGTCAGGGTGGCCGATCCGGCGCGGGCCGATGCGATCGCACAGGCGATTGATGCGATCTCGGTCAACTCCGACCATGAAACCAAGACGCAGAGCGAGCATGCCTTCCAGCTCGCTTTTCTCAGCCAGTTTGGCGACATAGGGCTGATCGTCGGCGCGATCATGGCAGCGGTGTTCTTCACGCTGATCCTGCTGACCGGCAACACCATGGCGCAGGCGGTGCGCGAGCGGATCCCGGAGCTCGCGATACTCAAGACCATTGGATTCACCAGTGGCAGCGTACTCGGCCTGCTGCTGGCCGAGGCCATGCTGTTGCTGCTGCTCGGCGGCGTGATCGGTGTGCTGGTCGCCGGCAGTGTCGCCAGCGCCCTCGAGGTGACTACCGGCGCCGTGTTTCCGCCAATTGTCAGCTCGCTGGCGGTGTGGGTGCGTTCGCTGGCGTTGATGCTGCTGATCGGTCTCGTGGTCGGCGCGCTGCCGGCTTACCGCGGCCTGCGGCTGCGCATCGTCGATGCGCTGGCGGGGCGCTGAGGAGCAACATGGCAAGGCAAAGAAGCCGTTGGGTTGCGGGGGCGGTCTGGGTCGGCATATGGACGTTGCTGATTGCCGCGCTTGTGCTCCTGATGATGGTGCCCGGTTGGGTGCTGCCGTTGCTGCTGGTGCCGCTGGTGATCTGGCTGCTGGCGACGCGCATCGGCAAACAGGCCTGGTCGGCAACCGAAGTGGGAATCTCGACGATTCCGCAGCGGCTGGGTTCTTCTTCCGTGGTCGTGGTCGGTATTGCCGGCGTGGTCGGCGTGCTGGTCGCATTGCTGGCGATGGCCGCCGGATTCGCCGCTACGCTCCGTCAGAGCGGCAGCAATGACACGGCGATCGTGCTGCGCGCCGGCGCGCAGACCGAACTCAATTCCGTGATCGATCACGACACCGTCGCGCTGATCTCGCAACTGCCGATGGTGCGCCACACGGCGACGGACCAGCCGATCGCGTCGAGCGAGCTGGTGGTCGTCGCTGCGCTACCCAAGCGCAGCACCGGTCTCGATGCCAACGTCGAGGTGCGCGGCGTGGGCGAGCGCGCCTGGGACCTGCGGCCCAAGCTCCACCTGATTGCCGGCCGCAAATTCACTCCCGGATTGCGCGAACTGATCGTCGGCAAGCGCGCCCGCGAGCAGTTTGCCGGTGTCGAACTCGGTTCGACGCTGAAGCTCAACGGCCAGGCCTGGCAGGTTGTCGGTGTGTTTGAGGCCGGGGATGCCACCGATTCGGATCTGTGGGGCGATTCCGAGGTCATCGGGCCGGCGTACCGGCGCGGCGGTAGCTCGACTTCGGTGACCGTGCAACTCACCGACGCCAGCGCCTTCGAATCATTCAAGGCTGCACTGTCCACCGATCCGCGCCTCAAGGTCGACGTCAAGACCACGCGCGATTATTTCAATGAACAGTCGGCGCAGCTGACCAAGTTGATCAACGGCCTGGGCACCGCCATCGGCCTGATCATGGGGATCGGTGCGGTATTCGGCGCGCTCAACAGCATGTATGCCGCGGTGTCGGCGCGCACGCGCGAGATCGCCACTCTCCGCGCAGTCGGCTTTCGCGCGTTGCCGGTGGTCGTGTCGGTGATGCTCGAGACGCTGCTGCTGGCCACGCTCGGTGGCGCGATCGGCGCCGCGATCGCCTGGCTGCTGTTCAACAATTACACGGCTTCGACGCTGGGCGCGAATTTTACGCAGATCGTATTCGCGTTCCAGGTCACGCCCGAACTGCTGTGGCGCGGCCTGAAGTGGGCGCTGGCGATTGGCTTGCTGGGCGGATTGTTCCCCGCGCTGCGCGCGGCGCGCATGTCCGTGACCGAGGGGCTGCGGGAGCTGTAGGGTTACAGGCCGCCGCTGCCGGCTAATTTAGCGCCGGTCAATCAGCCAAGGTCCGCGTCGGCTTTGAAAGCGATCACGGCGGCCCCATCAATGCGCACGCTGCGCACGCGTCCGTCGGTTGTGTCGATGCGCACGCCGACCTCGCCCGGCCGCGAAACGTGATGTCCCTGGCGGCCGACGAATGCGATATGGCCTTGCCGGTTCGTCAGCAAGCCTAAGGTGTACAGGTGCATGGCCAAGAGCGCGTGTGCGTTGCCGCTGACCGGATCCTCGTCAATGCCGATGGCAGGGCAGAACATGCGCGCCTCGGTGTCACAGTCAGGAACCGCGGGCGAGCGCGTGAAGACGAAGTAGCCCGGCGGGCAACCCGCGGCCGATAGCGCCGTGAGCTGCGCCAGGTCCGGGCGGAGCCGTGCGAGCATGGAGCCGTCGCGCACGGCGATCAGGGCGCGCGCACCGCGCTCGCCGGCTACGACGGCAGGGCAGCGCGGGTCGAGCTCATCCGGCTGCAGGCCGAGCGCCGCAAGCACTTCGTGCAGACGGTCGCCCTCGAATGGGCCGTGCAGTGGCGGCGGCGGTTGGCTGAAGAAATAACGCGGACCAAGCGGTCCATCAAACCGACCTGTTTCGACGATGCCATTGCGTTGTTTTTGCCGGTGGCAAAGCGTCAGTCCGAGTGCCTCCCGCACCGCGTGAACGGCGAGCGTGGCATGACCGACAAAGGCGGTCTCGGCGCGCGGCGTGAAGAAGCGCACCCGCAGGTCATGATCGACGGCATCCGCAGGCAGCACGAAGGCCGTGTCGCCGCCGCGCAGCTCGCGCGCGATGGCCAGAAGTTCCTGTTCAGCCAGATCGTGCGCATCGAGCACTACACCAGCGGGGTTGCCGGTGAACAATCGCGTGGTGAACGCATCAACCTGGAATATGCGCACGCGCCGGGTCATCGTGATCTGCCTTGCCGCGAAAGCGCGCATGTTAACCCAGCCGCCGCCGCGCGCCGCTGTGTGCCAGGCGCCGCCGGCACGCTTGCAATGCGCGGCTAAGCCTAGGATAGTTCGTGCCGCAAACCTTGGGGCGGCCCTGATTCGGGCCTGAGATGCCGGCGTTACCGGCGAACCCGTTGAACCTGATCCGGTTGATACCGGCGTAGGGAGCAGGTCCTTGACGTACTACATGCAGTTCATTGCCGCGGGCGCGCTAGCCGCGCTCGGCGCGGCGTTCGCTACTGCGTCCGCCGTAGCGTCCGGAGCTTCGTCCACAGCGGCATCCGCGTCGCTCGAGGAGGTTGTCATCAGCGCGGGCCTGCGCGCGGTGCCGCTGCGCGAGCTGCCGCAGAGCGCCACGGTGCTCGACAGTGCGACGCTGACGGCCGCTGGCGTGCAACACATCGAAGACGTGCTTGGCCTGGTGCCGGGCCTGAGCTGGGCGTCTGGCACGTCGCGGCCGCGCTATTTTCAGCTGCGCGGGATCGGTGAGACCGAGCAGTACCAGGGCGCGCCAAATCCCTCGGTGGGATTCCTGATCGACGACATCGATTTCTCCGGTGTCGGCATGCCCGCGACACTGTTTGATCTTGATCGCGTCGAAGTGCTGCGCGGGCCCGGCAGCACCGTCTACGGCGCCAATGCGCTGGCAGGCCTGATCAGCCTGCGTAGCCGCGATCCGGGTACTGCCTTCGAAGCGCGCGGCGAGGCAACGCTCGGCGATTTTGGCACGGACTCGCTCGGGTTCGCGGCCGGCGATGGCCGTGCCGACGGCAGCGCCGGTTGGCGCGTCGCCGCGCAGCGCTACCGGAGCGACGGCTTCCGGCACGATGTCTTCCTGGGGCGCGATGACACCAATGGGTACGATGAGAGCACGCTGCGCGGCAAGCTCAAGTGGGATCCGTGGCCGGGCACGCATGCCGCGTTGACGCTGCTGTATGCCGACCTCGACAACGGCTACGACGCCTGGTCGGTCGACAACACGCGCATCACGCAATCCAACCAGCCCGGGCGCGATGCGCAACGTTCGAGCGGCGCGGCGCTGCGCGTCACGCACGCCACGGATGCGGGCGAGTGGCTGAGCGTCAGCAGCGCGGCCGTGTCGCACATCAACTATTCCTTCGATGGCGACTGGGGGAATGATGTTTTCTGGGGGGCGAATGCGCCCTACGATTATTTTGAACAGCACCTGCGCGCACGCCGCACACTGGCGCAGGATCTGCGCTACATCGGCGGCGATTCGCAGTTGCTGTTCGGGCGATTGCGCCCGGTCGTCGGCGTGTATCTGCTGCGGCTGCGCGAGAGCGACGCGCAGCTCGACACCTGGGACGACCAGTATTACGGCGCGGGCCAAAGCTTGCTGAACAGCAACTACCAGGCGACCAACGCCGCCGTGTATGGCTCGCTCGAGATGCGCACCGGACGTCACGGCATGCTGACGTTCGGAATGCGCTACGAACAGCGCAGCGCCGATTATGCCGACAGTTCCGATCAGCCGTTTCCAGGCGCGCGCGATCGGATGCCCGGCGGCAATCTGTCCTGGCTGTGGGATGCGGGTGCGGTGCGCCAGTATTATGCGACGCTGTCACGCGGCTACAAGGCCGGCGGCTTCAACATCGGCGCCGAGGTCGATCCGGCCGCGCGGCGCTTCCGCGCCGAGTCACTGTGGAACCTGGAACTCGGGCTGCGCGCGCACAGCAGCGATGATGCGGTGTCGATGCAAGCCGATGTGTACGCGATGCGGCGCGTGTCGATGCAGGTCTACAGCTCGCGCCAGCTGCTGCCGGACAATCCACTCACCTACGTGTTTTTTACCGGCAACGCGGCCCACGGTGACAACCTCGGCTTCGAGGGCGAACTGCAGTGGCGCCCGGCTTCGCGCTGGACGATGTCCGCATCGCTCTCGCTCCAGAGCACACGCTACCTTGGGTATACCGAGGATGGACTGGATCTGCGCGGCCGCGGCCAGGCCTACGCACCGGACTGGCAGCTCGCGCTCGCCGCCGGCTATCAGCATCCGTCCGGCGTTTTCGCGCGCGTCGACCTGCAGGCGCAGGACGGTTTTTACTTCAGCGCCAGCCACAACCAGCGCGCGGCACGGCGCGAGCTTGTCAATCTGCGTGCGGGTTGGCGCGGGCAACACTGGACGGCCAGCCTGTGGGCGCGCAACCTGCTGAATGGCCACTACGCCGTGGATGGATTTTATTTTGGCGATGAACCTCCAGATTTTCCAACCAAGCTGTACCTGCAAAATGGCGATCCGCGCCAGGTCGGCGCCACCGTGAGCTACGATCTTGGCGCTCATTAGCCAGTGGTTGGATGCGCTGCGCGCCGATCCGTACCAGGCGGCCGAGGCGCTCGGGGTCGTCACTGGCCTGATCTACGTGCTGTTGATCCTGCGGCGCAACCGCTGGGGCTGGGTAGCGGGCGGCATCAGTTCGACGTGCTACGTCGCGATCGCGGCGCATGCACAGTTGCCGATGCAATCGGTGCTGCAGGCCTACTACGTCGTCATGGCGGTATATGGCTGGATCAGCTGGACGCGCAACGCTAAGGAGCAGGATGGGCGCATTTTTCGCTGGCCGTTGCGCCGGCACCTGCTGGCGATCGCGCTGATACTGGCCGTCAGCGTGCTGAGCGCGCAGCTGCTGGCAGCGGAAACGCGCGCCGCCTGGCCACTGCTCGACTCGCTGACGACCTGGACCAGTTTCCTGGCCACCTGGCTGGTGGCGCGCTCGGTGCTCGAGAACTGGTGCTACTGGATCGCCGCGGACCTGATCATGGTGTTCCTGTTCCTGCGGCAGGGCTACGTGCCCACCGCCGGCCTGTTCACCAGCTACATCATCGTTGCCCTGTTCGGATTCCGCGCCTGGCTACAGCGCTACCGGCAGCAGCAGCCGTGAATGGCGCGATTGGCGCGACACCACCGCCAGCGGCAGTGGCGCTGGTGCCTGATCTCGAGTCTGGCGCGGCACCGCTCCACGTCGAGCGTCTCGTGGGCGGCGTCGTCAACGAGAGCTGGCGGATTGACACCGCGCGCGGCCGCTTCGTGTTGCGCGTCGACGGACCGGTGGCGCAGCGGCCCGGCGTGGAGCGGGCGCGCGAGCGCACGCTGCATGACATCGTGGCGCGCGCCGGATTCGCGCCGCGCGCACTGCTCTGGGATGACGCAGCCGGTGTGCAGGTGCGTGAGTTCCTCGATGGCCGTGTCTGGGGCGAGCAGGATATGCAGGAGGCGGAACAGCTGCGTCGGCTCGGCGCGCGGCTGGCGCAACTACACGCGCTTGAGCCGCCTGCAACGGTCGCGCCCTTTGATCCGGGTGCCTGCGCACAGCAATACCTGCGGCTGATCGAGGCCGATGGCGCATCGACAGCCGTTGCCGCCGCGGTGGCTGCGGCAGTGCGCGGGGCCGCCGACGTGGTTGCCTCGCGGGGCGTGCGACCGGCGATCGTGCACGGCGATCTGACGCACGCCAACCTGCTCGATGGCAGGCAGCTCTGGCTGCTGGACTGGGAATACGCGCAAGTAGCAGACCCGGTCTACGACGCGGCCTGCGTGCTGGCCTACTGCCCGCTTGCGCGGCCGCAGGCGGCGCCGCTACTGGAGGCTGCCGGCCTCGCCGGGACGAGCGCGATCGGAACCCTCGACGAGGCGATTCGCGTCTATGAAGGCCTGACCTGGCTGTGGCACCGCGCTCGCGGCACTGGCGTCCGCGCCCGGTGATCGGCACACTATCGGCCCCCGTATTTCCCCATGGAGTGGTTCATGCCGATGTTGCGTGTCGTCAATCGTGATGGTGTCGAGCTTGAGGTCCAGGCTCCGGACTCCGGTGTCCTGATGGAACCGTTGCGCGACATGGACGATGGCGTCACGGCGATCTGCGGCGGCATGTGCTCCTGCGCGACCTGCCACGTCTATGTGGACGAGGCGTGGGTGCCGAAGCTCGCCAAACCGATGTCGGACGAGACCGACATGATTCGCGACCTGGTGTCGTATCGCCCTGCCACCTCGCGGCTGTCATGCCAGATTCCGCTCGGCAGCGAATTGGCGGGCCTGCGCGTCACGATCGCGCCGGAAGAATAGGGCCGCGCTCGTGCATCCACAGCTGCTGATCTGGTTGCTGGTACTGGCCGCGCTGGTGGCGGTCGCGCGCGTGTACTACACGCTGCGGCGCGCGAGCCAGAGCAAAACGGAAGACTGGGACGAGCGGCTGGTGAAGAACCTGCGCACGCAGGGCGGCGACCCCTTCAGTCCCTACGCGGTGGATTATTTCTTCGATATGCCGGACGCGGGAGCCTGCGAGCAGGTGTCCGTGGTGCTCGGCGCGCGCGGATTTACCGTGGATTTTCGCCAACTCGATCCGGAGCGCGGCGACCGCTACACATTGCATGCGCTCAAATCGCAGCGCATCTCGGTGCCCGACATGCAGGCGACGACGCACGAGTTCACTGCGCTTGCACTGCAGTATGGTGGACGCTACGACGGCTGGGCCACCGCCGGCATCACGCGCGCCGCGGCGCGGCGTGACGATTCAGACCGCGGCAAGCGACGCTAGCGCTTCTCGGTCTGGCGGCGCACGGCTTCCGCAGCCGCCTGCACCGCCTGCGCGTCGCCGAGATAACGGCTGGAGCGGGCGCCGAGCTGCGCGTCCAGTTCATACAGCAGCGGAATGCCGGTCGGGATGTTCAACTCGACGATCGCGCTCTCTGACAATCCGTCCAGCATCTTGACCAGCGCGCGCAGGCTGTTGCCGTGCGCCACGATCATGACATCGCGCCCGGCGCGCAGTTCAGGCGCGATGCGCTGTTCCCAGCAGGGCAGCACGCGCGCCAGCGTGTCCTTGAGCGATTCGGTGGCCGGCAACTGTTCCGGCGGCACCTGCGCGTAACGCTTGTCAAAGCGCGGATTGCGCGGATCGTCCGCGCTCAGCGCCGGCGGCGGGGTGTCGTAGCTGCGCCGCCAGACCTGCACCTGCGCGGCGCCGTACTGCGCCACCGTCTGCGCCTTGTCGAGTCCCTGCAGCGCACCGTAGTGCCGTTCATTGAGGCGCCAGTCGCGCATCACCTGCAACCACAGCAGCTCGAGTTCCTCGAGGATCAGCCATTCGGTGCGGATCGCGCGCTTGAGCACCGAGGTGAACACCACCTGCGGCAGCAGGCCTTCGCGGGCGATTTCGCGCCCGGCCTGACGCGCTTCTTCCACGCCCTGCGGCGACAGGTCGACATCAGTCCATCCGGTGAACAGGTTTTCGAGATTCCACGTGCTCTGGCCGTGGCGTACGAGCAGCAACTTGCCGGGCACGGATGTTCCTTCAGTATTTGTGTGCAATGCGTGAGTTTACTGCGCGAGGTTGCGCAAGGCTTCAGCGCCGGCCATCAGCGCCGCCAGGTCGGGCGAAGCGCTGACGCTCAGCTCGCGCAGCGTCGCCAGCCATTGCTGGCCGGGTGCGCCGAGCCGCTCGATCCAGCGTTCGCGCGCTGGGCCTTCGCCGGCGCGCTCGCGCAAGGCCCGGCGGGCCAGTTCACGCTGCCCGTCAAGGCAGGCCGTGTACAGCCGCTCGCGCGCCACCGCCTGCCAGCTGCCGGAAGTGCGCAGCAGGCGGATCGCCTCGGCCAGCCAGTCGATTCCCAATGCCGCAGCGGTCTGAAAGTACTGCGTTGCTACCGTATGCAACGGGCGGCGCAGTTCGCTGGCGATCGCGGCCAGATCGGGCGTCGCGCGCAGTGCCGCGAGCGCAGCGAGCCGGCCAGCCAATGCGGTCGGGATCCCCGCGGCCTCCTGCTGCGCACACAGTTCCCGGTAACGCGCGCCGGCGATGCCGGGCAGGGCGGCGGGCAGCAGTTGTTCCATGGTCTGGAATGCCGGGGACAAGCGCGCCACCTCGGCCCCGATGTCGGTCTGCGCTCCGGCGCTGCGCGCCAGCAGCAGGCGGCGCGTGAGCTGTTCGACGTAATCGCGCGTCGCGAGCAGCGCTTCGTATTGCGCGGCTGGCGGCGTGCGGTTGTCGAGTTCCTCGATGGCCACCCACAGCCCGCGTAAGCCCGCGCTGTCGCGCGCGATCGTGTAGGCGCGCGCTACCGCCGCGGTCGCGACGCCAGTCTGCGAAGCCATGCGCGTCACGAATCCCGGATCCATGCGGTTCAGGATGCTGTTGGTGGTCGCGGTCGCGATCAGCTCGCTCCGCAGCCGGTGGTGCGCGATGCGGGCCGCGAAGCGCCGCCGCCAGCGCTGCGGGAAGTAGCGCTCGAGTTCACCGGCCAGGTAGGGATCGGCGGCGATGTCGGCCTCGGTCAGCGCATGATTGAGCGCGATCTTGCCGTAGGCGAGCAGCACTGCGAGTTCCGGGCGCGTCAGGCCGCGCCCGCGCACCATGCGCTCCTCGATGTCGGTATCGCTGGGCAGGAATTCCAGCGCGCGATTGAGGTCGCCGTCGCGCTCGAGCAGTCGCAACAGCTGCTGGTGGTCGCCGAGATCGGCGACGCTCCGCTGCTCGAGCAGGCTGATCGCCTGGCTCTGCAGGTAATTATTGCGCAGCACCTGCCCGGCCACTTCGCCGGTCACGCTCGCCAGCAGTGCACGGCGCCGCGCGCCCGTGGGCGCCGGACCACCGACCTTGCCCGCCAGCATGATCTTCAGGTTGACTTCGATGTCGGAGGTGTTCACGCCGGCCGAGTTGTCGACGAAATCGGTGTTGATGCGGCCGCCGGACTGCGCGTATTCGATGCGGCCGCGCTGCGAGCAACCGAGGTTTCCGCCTTCACCCAGCACCCGGGCGCGCAGTTGCGCGCCGTTCATGCGCACCGCATCGTTGGCGCGGTCGCCGATCTCGCCGTTGCTCTCGCCGCTGGCCTTCACATACGTGCCGATGCCGCCGTTCCACAGCAGGTCGACGCGCATTCCGAGTATCGCGCGCACGACTTCCTGCGGCGAAGCGCGTTCGTGCTCGAGCCCGAGGAGCTTGCGCGCCTGCGGCGTGAGAGACACGCTCTTTTGCGCGCGCTCCAGGATCACGCCGCCAGCTGAAAGGCAGCTGCGATCGTAGTCATTCCAGCTTGAGCGCGGCAACTTGAACAGGCGTGAGCGCTCGCGGAGGCTCCGTCGCGCGTCCGGATCCGGATCGATGAAGATGTGGCGGTGATCGAAAGCGGCCTGCAAGCGGATGTGCGGCGAGAGCAGCATGCCATTGCCGAACACATCGCCCGACATGTCGCCGATGCCGGCGACCGTGAACGGCTCGCGCATGATGTCGACGCCGAGCTCGCGGAAATGCCGCTTGACGCATTCCCAGGCGCCGCGCGCCGTGATGCCCATTTTCTTGTGATCGTACCCGGCCGAGCCGCCGGAGGCGAAGGCATCGCCAAGCCAGAAGCCGTACTCGGCAGAAATCGCGTTGGCTACGTCGGAATAACTGGCGGTGCCTTTGTCGGCCGCAACCACCAGGTACGGATCGTCGCCGTCGCGCCGGCGCACCAGCTTAGGGGGTTGCACCTTGCCGTCGACAATATTGTCGGTCACTTCGAGCAGGCAGCGGATGTACGCCTGGTAGCACTCCAGCACGACACGCGAGCGCTCCTCGGGCGGCGCGCCGGTGCGCAGGCGGCGCGCGACGAATCCGCCCTTGGCGCCAACCGGCACGATCAGCGTGTTCTTCACGTGCTGGGCCTTCATCAGCCCGAGCACCTCGGTGCGGAAATCTTCCGGGCGCTCGGACCAGCGGATGCCGCCGCGGGCAATCAGGCCGCGGCGCATGTGCACGCCTTCGACATGCGTGCCGTGCACGAAGATCTCGAAATCCGGCCGCGGCTCGGGCAGGCCCGGAATCGCGCGCGGCTGCAGCTTGAAGCTCAGCGGCAGGCGCGTCTCCGTGCTGCGGAAGTAGTTGGTGCGCAGCGTGGCCAGGATCAATGCCAGGAAGCTGCGCAGGATGCGATCGTCATCCGGGTTGCGCACTTCGCTGATGGCGTGCTGGAGCCGCCGCTCAACGACGAGGGCATCGCGCTGCGCGCGTCGTTCGGTCGCAACCGGGTCGAGCCTCCGCTCAAACAGCCGCCACAGGTCGCGCGCGATGTGCGCATGCGCGTGCAGCACGCGCTCCATGTAGGCCTGGCTGAAGGGCAGCCCGGTCTGCAGCAGGTAGCGGCAGCAGGCGCGCAACACCCGCGTCTGCGCCACGGTCAGTCCGGCGCTGACAATCAGGCGGTGAAAACCGTCGCTGTCGAGTTCGCCGGCGAGTACCGCCGTGTAGGCGATATTGAGCTGTTCCTCGAGTGCAGCGCCGTCGGCCGCGTGGAGTCCCGGCGCCTCGAGTTCGAAATCCTGGATCCAGGCCGAAGCCGCGCCGGGTCGGTGCAGTTCGTACGGGCGCTCGGCGATGATGCGCAGGCCGAAACTCTCGAGGATCGGCAGCGCTTCTGAAATCGGCAGCGGCTCGCCGTGCCGCAGCAGACGCAGGTGCGCGCGGGAATGCTCCGCACTCGGCGGCAGTCGCAGCCGCAGGTGGCCCGCGCCCGCTGCCGCTGCACCGTCGAGATCATCGATGTCCTGCACGGCCTGCGCGGGCGCCACATCCTGCTGGTAGGCGGCCGGAAATCCGCCGCCATAGCGCCGGTCGAGCGCTGCGGCGGTCGCCTCATCGTGCCGTTCGCGCAGTGCCTGATGTACGCGTTCCCGCCACGTAACCAGTGCTTCGTCGAGTTCGCGCTCAAGCGCCCGTCGCCTGACCTGCACCTCGACATCACCGGCCACGCGCACGGTGACATGAAGCTGCGCGAGCGCGCCATCGCCGACTGCGAGCGAGGAATCGAGCTGGCCGCCGCCGAGCGCGCGCTTGAGCACCGCCTCGATGCGGCGGAAGCCGCCGTTGTCCAGACGGTCGCGTCCCAGGAACACCAGGCAGGACCAGAAGTGGCGCAGCTTGTCACGGCGCATCACCAGACACACGCCGCGGGCGCGTTCATGCAGCGCCAGTACCGAGCGCGCGCAGCTGCGCAGGTCGGCGGCGGAGGACTGGAACAATTCGTCGCGCGGCAGGCTCTCGAGGATGCTGACCAGGCGCTTGCCATCGTGGCTGGAGGGCCGGAACGGGAACGAGCCGATCACACGCGCGACTTTCAGGCGCAGCAGCGGCACGGTGCGCGGATCGGCGTGATAGGTGTTCGAAGTCCACAGCCCGCGGAACTGCGCTTCGCCGCACAGCCGGCCGCGTGCGTCGAATTCCTTGACGGCCACGACATCCAGGTAGCCGGGCCGGTGCACGGTGGAGCGGTGNNAGCCGAGGAAGGTGAAGTGGTTGTCCTCCATGTACTTGAGCAGCGCCGCGCTTTCGCGCACCACAGCGGACGGAAATGGCGGCGGCTTCGTGAGCAGCTGTTCGCAGATGCCGCGCGCGGCCTGGCGCATGGCCTGCCAGTCAGTGCAGGCGTGACGCACATCGGCGAGCGCCGAGCGCAGCCTGAGCTGCAGCGCGGCGGCTTCCTGTGCGCTGGCCACACGGTCGATACGCAGGTACTGCCAGGATTCGTTGACCGGCACATGCGCGCCGCGTCGTTCGCCGAAGCGCAGCAGACGTCCGCCGGCGCCGCGCACGGCGCTGAGGATCGGATGCGCAATGAGCTGGACGTTGTGGCCGGCTTCACCCAGCGTCAGGCTCAGCGTGTCGACCAGGAACGGCATGTCGTCGGTGATCAGCTCGACGACCGAATAACTGTGGCCGCGACCGGGAACAATGGGCGGACTGCTGACGCGCACCAGCGTCTGCCGTGGTTCGCGGCGCGCACCGAAGCGCAGCTGCGCTTCCGCAGCGGCTCGCAGCGTCAGCGCGCCGGCGCCGCGCCAGTCGCCCGAAGGAAGGGTGGCGCGCCAGGCGCGCAGCAGGCGCGTAGCGAGCTGCCGGTGGCGTGGTGCGCGCGCCTGCGCTTTCTTCATGCTGCCCCCTCCGCCATATGCGAATCGTACCATTACCGGCGCCAGCGGCCACCGCCGCTGCGGGCCAGCCGATCAGTCGCCGGCGTGCAGGTGGGCGCGCGCCAGGTAGGCCTCGCTCTGCATCTCGACCAGGCGGCTGGCCGTGCGGCGAAAATCGAAGGCCAGCCGCTCGCCCCTGTATAGCTGCGGTGGCGCAGCTGCGGCCGATGCGATCAGCTTGACACCGCGATCGTAGAACTCGTCGACCAGACTGATCAGGCGGCGCGCCGCATCGTCCTGCGTCGCGTCGAGAACCGGGATGTCGCTGACGAACACGGTGTGAAAACTGTCCGCCAGTTCGGCGTAGTCGGCGGCGCTGCGCGCGCTGCCGCACAGCGTTGCAAAACCGAACCAGACCACGCCGCCGGCGCGGCGTTGCGCGCTGACGTGCCGGCCATTGATCAACAGGTTGCGCGCCGACTCGCCGTGCTTGCCCGCCATTTGCGTGTACAGCGCCGCAAAGCGCGCGGCCGTGGCCGGATCGGCGCGCTCGAAATAGACCGGCGCCTGCTGCAGCTGGCGCAGCCGGTAGTCCGTGCCCGCGTCCACTTCGAGCACATCGAGGCGCTGTTCCAGCAGCGCGATCGCCGGCAGGAAGCGCGCGCGCTGCAACCCGTCGCGATACAGGCCCGAAGGCGGCAGGTTCGAAGTGAACACCAGCGTCACGCCCTCGCGCAACAGCGCTTCGAACAGGGTGCCGAGCAGCATTGCATCGGCGATGTCGTTGACCTGCAGTTCATCGAGGCACCACAACTGCGCGCGCCTCGCCATGCGCCGCGCGACGATCTCGAGCGGCGCTTCGCGCCGGCGGATTGCGGCGAGCGCTGCGTGCAGCTCGCGCATCAGCTGGTGAAAATGCTGCCGCCGCGCGCCACCGCCGAGCGACTCGAAGAACAGGTCCATCAGCCAGGTTTTGCCACGGCCGACACCGCCCCACAGGTACACGCCACGCGCCGCGTCCGTCGCCTTGCGCGGCCACAGGCGTCGCCGCAAGCGCCCGAGCAGGCCGAGTCCCGTCTGCCGCGCCCGGAATTCGGCGCGCAATTGC
This sequence comes from Gammaproteobacteria bacterium, assembly GCA_003162555.1. GTDB lineage: Bacteria > Pseudomonadota > Gammaproteobacteria > Steroidobacterales > Steroidobacteraceae > FEN-1191. The sequence goes on from PMNQ01000270.1 coordinate 16,387, forward strand.
TCGAGGCGCGCGACCGCCGCGAGCTGCGCGGCGTCCTGCTGCCAGCCGCGGGCCAGCAGCTCGCGCTGGTAGATCGCGGGCAGGCCGCTGGCGGCGGACTCGCGCATTCAGTTACAGGTTCTGGTAGTTGGGACCAGATCCGCCTTCGGGCGTGGTCCACGTGATGAGGCGGTAAGGGTCCTTGATGTCGCAGGCCTTGCAGTGCACGCAGTTGGCGGCATTGATCTGCAGGCGCCGGCTGCCGTCGTCGGCGGTCAGGATTTCGTACACCGCGGCCGGGCAGAAGCGCGTGCAGGGATTGTTGTACTCGCGCGCGCAGCGATCGGCGCACACGCTGGTGTCGGCGACGTGCAGGTGCACGGGCTGGTTTTCCTCGTGCGCGGTCGAGGCGAGATAGACCGCCGCGGTGCGATCGCGCGGCGGCAATGTCCGCTCCGGCCAATCAGCACGCACAGGCGCCGGCGCACCTGGCGGATCAATCACGCGCAGCGTCTCATCGTTGGCGGTGTGGCGCAGCGTCCAGGGCGTGCGGCCGCCGAGCGCGGTTTCAAGCGCCGCATTTGCCAGGCCCAGCCAAAGTCCGCGCTTGAAGCCGGGCTTGATATTGCGCACCGCCTGCAGCGAGCGGCCGCCAGGCGAGCTGCGCCACGCGGCGTCGTAGCCCGCCGTGGTGGACTGCGTGTGCAGGTGCTCGGCCGCGAGCATGCCGGAGCGCATGGCCTGGTGGATGCCCTTGATGCGCGCGGCATCGAGCGTGCCGGCAGCATCGCCGATCAGTAGCGCGCCCGGCATCTCCATGCGCGGGAGCGCCTGCGCGCCACCGGCGGCTATGGCTCGCGCGCCGTAGGCAAGCAGTTCGCCGCCGTCGAGCAGCGCACGCATCGTGGGGTGATTCTTCAGTTGCTGGAAGGCCTCGAAGGGCTGGAACTGCGGGTCGGCGTAGTCGAGTCCGACGACCAGACCGATGTAGATCCGGTCCTGTTCGAGGTGGTAAATGAAGCCGCCGCCGAAAGTGTCGCGCGGCATCGGCCAGCCAATCGTGTGCTGGACGAGGCCTGCGCTGGTGCGGCCTTTGGGAAGTTGCCACAGTTCCTTGAAGCCGAGTGCGAAGCTGGGCGGCGAGCGATCGGCATCGAGCTGGTAGCGCGCGATGAGCTGCTTGCTGATGCTGCCGCGGCAACCNNGGCTGATCGGCGCGCGAATCTCGGCGCCAAGCGTGAAATGCGGGCCTTCGCTGCCATCGCGCGCACGCCCCATGTCGCCGAGCCGCACGCCGCAGACCGCGCCGCTTTCATCGTGGAGCGCGGCGTCCGCGGCGAAGCCGGTGAAGATGTCGACGCCGGCGGCCTCGGCCCTGGCGCCCAGCCATGGAACCAGCTGCGATATCGAAACGATGAAGTTGCCGTGATTGCGCTGCTGCGGCGGCGTCGGCAGGCGATAGCTCCCGCGTGCGGTCAGGAAGCGGAACTCGTCGCGCTGCACCGGCACGCAGGTCGGCGGCGGTGCGGAGCGCCAGTCCGGCACCAGCGCATCGAGCGCTACCGGATCGAGCACGGCGCCGGACAGCGAATGCGCGCCCAGGCTCGCCGCCTTTTCGACCACGCACACCGAGCGGTCGGGGTTGAGCTGGCGCAGCCGCAGCGCGCAGGCTAGGCCAGCCGGCCCGGCGCCAACAATGGCCAGGTCGTAATCCATCACGTCCCGTTCGCTGCTGCCTGCGCTCATGCGTCACTTCCCGCTGCGTCAATCTCTCCGGTGGCCGCAAGGATGGCGGCGCGCGCCGCGTCGCGCAAGGCCGCGGCACCATCCGCCTGCGCGGGCTGCGGCCGCAGGATCCCCAATGCCGTCACGCTGATCCGGCCCGGGCGCGGCAGGATCTGGCCGGGCGTGAGGCAGTGGCGCGTGCCGAGGATTGCCAGGGGCACGACCGGTGCGCCGGCGCGTTCTGCGGCGGCAAACGCGCCGGTGTGGAAGCGCAGCAGGCCCGGCTCGCGCAGGAACGTGCCCTCCGGAAAGAAGGCCAGCGAATCGCCGCGTTCGGCGCTGCGGATCACGCGCAGCGCGTCGCGCGATCCGCCCGAGCGGCCGCCGCGCGTGACGAATTGCACGCCGATCCTCCGCAGCAGGAATCCGGCCAGCGGCACGGATGCCATTTCACGCTTGATGACAAAATCGAAGCGCGGCGGCAGCACCGCTGCGAGCACGACACCATCCAGGTAGCTGCAGTGATTGGCGACGACGATGCAGGGATCGGGGAGACCCGCCTGCCAGTGCACGCGTACCGGCATGCCCATCAGCGTCAGCGAGGCGCGGCCCACCCACTGGATCAGGCGCCTGCGCCCGGCGAGAGTCGGTATCAACGCGAGCGGCAGCAGCGACAGCACGGCCAGAGCCATGAAGGCGGTCGCGGCGTAGACGCCATAAATCAGCTTTAATGGCAGCAGCGCCAACTCGGCCGTGGTGCGCTGCGGGGAGGCGGTCGGCGTCACGGTTTTGGCTGCTTCAGTCGCTGTTTTATGTGATCCAGGTCTCCCTATGTTAACCGTTGGCGTGGTTGTGAGTCCCATCACACCGTCCGGTGGGGCCCTCTTTGCATACTGAGGACCTGAGGCAATCCGCCACCTCACCAGGAATGGCATTGAGCAGACACGCAACTGTGACCGCCGAGCCGGCCGCCGAAATTATCGATCCGATCATCGGTCGTTTTCTCGACGCCGTCTGGATGGAGCGTGGCCTGTCGCCGAACACACTGGCGGCTTACCGCGCTGACCTGATCGCTTTGTCGCGCTGGCTCGCGCAGCGCAACCTGGTGCTCGCGCGCACCGGCCGCGCCGACGTCCTGGCATTCATCGCCGCGCGCGCCGCCGGCGGCTCGCGCCCGCGCTCGACCGCGCGCCAACTCTCGTCTTTCCGCCGCTTTTTCCGCTACCTGATGCGCGAAGGCGTGGTGCGCGAGGATCCGACCGCGCAGATCGCCATGCCGCGCATCGGCCGCTCGCTGCCCAAGTCACTGACCGAAGCCGAAGTCGAATCGCTGCTGATGGCGCCGACGGTGAGCGATCCACTCGGCAACCGCGACCGCACGATGCTGGAAGTGCTGTACGCGACCGGCCTGCGTGTATCCGAGCTGGTCAGCCTGCGTGTCGACCAGGTCAATCTGACACAGGGCGTGCTGCGCGTGCTGGGCAAGGGCAATCGCGAACGCCTGATTCCGCTGGGCGAAGAGGCCGTGCGGTGGCTCAGCAGCTTCATTGGCAGCCCGCGCGCCGAAATCCTGCTCGAGCGCAGCACCGACTATCTGTTTCCCACGCGCCGCGGCGATCGCATGACCCGCCAGGCGTTCTGGCACATCATCAAGCGCTACGCCCGCAAGGCGAGCGTCGATCACGACCTTTCCCCGCACACGCTCCGGCACGCCTTTGCCACGCACCTGCTGAACCACGGTGCCGACCTGCGCGTGGTGCAGATGCTGCTCGGCCACAGCGATCTGTCGACCACGCAGATCTACACGCACGTGGCGCGCGAGCGCATGAAGGAACTGCACTCCGAGCATCACCCGCGGGGTTGATCCGGGTTCGCCCCGCGGTGCGGCGGTTCCGCCCTCGCTCTGCTAGAATCACAAGCCTATGAACACCAGAACGAGCCTGCGCTGGTGCCTTGCCGCCTTGCTGAGCGGCGTGGCGCTGACACTGCGTGCCGCGAGCGCGCCGCCACTGACAACCACGCCGGTTCCAGCTGCGACATCCGCGGCAGCCACTGCATCCACTACGCCTGCGGTGGCGGCGCCGCAGACGCCTCTCGAGGCTGAACTCGCCGCCGTGGCCGCGCATGTGCCGGGTGCGAAAGTCGCCGACCTGCGCACTACGCCGATCCCGGGGATCTACGAATTCCGCCAGGGCGCCGAGCTGGTGTACCTGACTGCCGACGGGCGCTACGGATTCGCCGGCGATCTGTACCGGCTGGCCGACCGCAACAACCTCAGCGACGCGCGGCGGCGCGAACTGCGCCTCGATCTGCTGCGTTCCGTGCCGGAAGCGTCGATGGTGGTGTTCGCACCGGCGACGACCAAATATACGATCACTGTATTCACGGACGTCGATTGCGCCTACTGCCGTGAACTGCACAAGCAGATCGCCGAATACAACCGCCTCGGCGTGAAGGTGCGTTACCTGTTTTTCCCGCGCAGCGGCCCGAATACGTCCAGCTGGTCAAAGGCCGAGCAGGTCTGGTGTTCCGCCGATCGCCGCGAGGCGTTGACCGAGGCGAAGAAGGGCGTGGCGCTGACCGCGGCGGTTTGCAATCCCAACCCGATCGCCGAGCAGTACGCGCTTGGGCGCGCGATCGGACTGACCGGCACGCCGGGAATCGTCACGGAATCGGGCGAGCTGCTGCCGGGCTATTCGCCGCCCGACGAACTGGTGCAGGAACTGCTGCAGGATAAACCTCGCGGTTAGCCGCTCATCGCTCCAGCAGCTTTAGCTTGTCGGGTTTGCCTTCCCATTCCTTGGCATCGGCCGGTGGCGTGCCACGCTCCGAAATGACCGGCCACTGCTTGGCCAGCTCGGCATTCAGCGCCGTGAATTTTTCCTGGCCCGCGGGCACTTCCTCTTCGGAATAGATCGCCTCGACCGGACACTCCGGTTCACACAGCGTGCAGTCGATGCACTCATCCGGGTCGATGACCAGGAAGTTCGGGCCNNTTTCGGTGACGACGAAGGTCATTGAGACTCCGGATGGGCAGGCCGCGGCTCAGCGCGGTAACTGAAGCTATTGTGCCAAAGACCCCCGCCAGCGCAAGCGCAGCGGATGCATGAGCTTTGACCTCAACTGGCCTTAGGTGTGAACAGGCCCTAGTGTGCCGAGTGGACGATGTCGTGGAAGTGAATTCGTTCCAGCCGCTCGCGGCGATCCGTCAGGTAGCGCTGCAGCGCAAAGTGGATGCTGGCGAAGGCGATGTCACCCCAGGGAATCTCGCTCTCCTGGAACAGCGCCGTCTCCAGGCTCTCGGCGCCCGCGCCGTGCTGCGCGTCGCGCATGCGGGCGCGGAACATGACGTGCACCTGGGCGGCGTGCAGTACGTTGACCACGCTGAGGAGCGTGCCCACTTCGACCTCGGCCATCGCTTCCTCGGTGGTCTCGCGCGCCGCCGCCGCGTGCACCGACTCGCCGATTTCGAGAAAGCCCGCGGGCGCGGTCCAGTAGCCGCGCCGCGGCTCGATGGCCCGGCGGCACAGCAGGATGCGCCCCTCCCATTCGGGCACGCAGCCAACGACCACACGCGGATTCTCGTAGTGCACGGTGCCGCAGTGTTCGCAGACCGCGCGCGGCAGCTGATCCCCGGCGGGGATCTTCCGGGTCACGGTGTGGCCGCAGTTGCTGCAGAACTTGATGGTCGACATGGTGGCCTGTATTGGCTGGAATTAAGGTATCGTACCGGAATTATCACTAGGCCTCGTGGCGGAACTGGTAGACGCAGTCGACTCAAAATCGACCGGGCTTGCCCATCTCGGTTCGACTCCGAGCGAGGCCACCAAACTTTCAGAGAATGCGCCGCAGCGATTTCGAATACTGCTTGCCGGCTGAGCTGATCGCGCAGACGCCGCTGGCGCAGCGTTCGGCCAGCCGTTTGCTGCTGCTCGAGGGGGCGAACGGCCACTGTGCCGACCACACGATCGCCTCGCTCCCGGCGCTGCTGGCGAGAGGTGACCTGCTGGTGTTCAACGACACACGCGTACTGCCGGCACGGCTGGCGGCGCGGCGCGCGAGCGGCGGACGTGTCGAGATCTTCCTCGAGCGGGCGTTGGCTGGTAACAGCGCGCTGGTGCAGACGCGCGCCAGCAATCCGCTGCGCGCTGGGGAGGTGCTGCAAACGGATGGCGGGCCGGTGCGCTTGACGGCGCGGCACGACGATCTGTGGGAACTGGAGCTGCCGCAGGCGGCCGCGGATTTCTTCGAACGCTGCGGCGCCGTGCCTCTGCCGCCCTATATCACGCGTACGCCCGACGCGCTGGATCGCGAGCGTTACCAGAGCCTGTTCGCGCGTGTGCCCGGCGCGGTAGCGGCGCCGACCGCGAGCCTGCACTTCGATGCGGCCTTGCTCGCCGCGCTCGAGACGCGCGGCGTCGAACGCGCGCAGCTCACGCTGCACGTCGGCGCCGGCACTTTCCATCCGGTGCGCAGCGAGAATCTGCACGAACACCGCATGCATGCGGAGTGGTACGAGGTGCCGGCCGACACTGTGGCTGCGATTGCGCGCACCCGCGGCGCCGGTGGCCGCGTCATCGCGGTCGGCACGACCGTGGCGCGCGCGCTCGAGGCCTGTGCAACCGGCGATGGCGCGGTGCACGCGGGTTTCGGGGAGACGAGCCTGTTCATCACGCCAGGTTTCCATTTCCGCGTCATCGATGGGCTGGTGACGAATTTTCATTTGCCGGGCTCGACGCTGCTGATGCTGGTGGCGGCGTTTGCCGGACGCGAGGCGGTGCTGGCGGCCTACCAGCATGCCATCGCGCAGCGTTACCGCTTCTTCAGCTATGGTGACGCGATGCTGATCTGGCCCGCCAATGGTGCACGCACGTGAAGCTGCGTTTCGAGCTGCTGCACACGGACGGCGCGGCGCGCAGTGCGCGCCTGCACCTGCCGCACGGCACGGTCGATACGCCGGCGTTCATGCCGGTTGGCACCTATGGCACCGTCAAGGCCATGGCTCCTGAAGAGCTCGAGGCGCTTGGCGCGCAGATCGTGCTCGGGAACACGTTTCATCTCGCGTTGCGCCCAGGCGCGGAAATCGTCGCGCTCCATAAGCACGGCCTGCATGGCTTCATGGGCTGGCAGCGGCCGATCCTCACGGATTCCGGCGGTTTCCAGGTGTTCAGCCTCGCCAAGCTGCGCAAGATCAGCGAGCAGGGCGTGCGCTTCCGCTCGCCGGTCGACGGCGCGGAAGTGAATATGAGTCCCGAGGATTCGATGGACGTGCAGCGCGCGCTGCAATCCGACATTGCCATGGCCTTCGATGACTGCACGGCCTACCCGGCGGGCGAGGCGCAGGCACGTGAATCGATGGAGCGCTCGATGCGCTGGGCCGCGCGCGGGCATGCGCATTACTACCGCGATGCGCCGCCCGGACACCTGTTCGGAATCGTGCAGGGTGGCATGCATCTTACTTTGCGAACGGCATCGCTAGGGGCACTCTCAGCACATGATTGGCAGGGTCTCGCGATCGGCGGGCTCGCGGTCGGCGAGCCTGAAGAGGAGCGGCTGCGCGTGCTCGAACATACGCTGCCGCTGATGCCGGCGGACCGGCCGCGCTACCTGATGGGCGTGGGATATCCGCAGGACATCGTCGCGGCGGTTGCGTGCGGTGTCGACATGTTCGACTGCGTGATGCCGACGCGCCATGCCCGCAACGGGCACCTGTTCACGAGCGAGGGCGTCATCAACATCCGCAATGCCCAGTACCAGCGCGACACGGGCCCACTCGACCCCGCATGCGCCTGCAGCACCTGCCGCACCTACTCCCGCAGCTACCTACGGCATCTTGATCGCTGCAACGAGATCCTCGGCGTGCGGCTCGGCACGGTGCACAACCTGCATTTCTACCTGGAGCTGATGCGCCATATCAGGGCCGCCATCGCTGCCGGCAGCTTTGCGGCGCTGGCCGCCCGGATTATGGCGATTCCGCAGCGAATCGCGCCGCCTGTGGCATAATGCCGCGCCTTTTTGGCACCCAGATAACAACCGGAAGGTCAGTCCATGGATTTCCTGATTTCACCGGCCTACGCACAGGCCGCAGCGGCGCCTGGCGGCGGCAGCGCCGGCATCAGCCAGATCGTCATCCTGGTGGTGTTCGTCGCGATCTTCTACTTCATGCTGATACGGCCGCAGCAGAAGCGCATGAAGGAACAGCAGGCGATGCTGTCGAAGCTCGCGACCGGCGATGAAGTCGTGACCAGCGGCGGCATCCTCGGCCGCATCACCGAGGTGGGCGAGAGCTTCATCTCGCTGGAAGTGGCCGACGGCGTGCGCATCCGCGTGCAGCGCGGCCAGATCTCGCAGCTCATGCCCAAAGGCACGCTGAAGGGCGCCTGAGACACAGCGATGCTGGAATTTCCGCGCTGGAAGTACACGCTGGTCGGGCTGGTCATGCTGCTGGCGCTGATGTTCGCGCTGCCGAATTTCTTCGGCACCGACCCGGCGCTGCAGGTGGTGCGCAAGAACCGGCTGCCGATGGATGATTTCGCGCGCCAGGCCGTCGAGCAGACGCTGACGGGCCACGCCTCCGCGTTCCGCGGCTCCTACATCGACGACGGCAAGCTGCTGGTGCGCTTCGCCAGCGTGGCCGACCAGCTCAAGGCGCGCGACGCGGTCAACGAAAACCTGGCTGCGGATTACGTGTCCGCGCTGACCACTGCATCGCGCGCACCACCACTGCTGCGGACCATAGGCCTCAGGCCTATGCCGCTGGGACTCGATCTGCGCGGCGGTCTGTACCTGCTCTACCAGGTGGACGTGAACGGCGCCGTGGCGCAGCTCCTCGACAGCTACGAGCAGGGCTTCCGCCGCACACTCGCCAGCGCCAACCTGCCATTCACTGACATCACCGCCTACACCGGCAGCAAGAGCAACATTCCGAATGCGCTGCGCGTGAGCCTGCCGTCCGGGGCGGACGTTGGCGCGGTGCGCGATGCGCTCCGCAAGGCGAACAGCGATCTGACTTTCAGCGTTGGCAGCGGTGACGCCGGGCCGACCATCGAGATGGAGATGAGTCCGAAGCAGGTGAAGGACCGCCAGGACTACGCGCTGCAGAAGAACATCACCACGCTGCGTAACCGTGTCAACGAGCTGGGCGTGTCCGAGCCGATCGTGGCGCAGCAGGGAATCGATCGCATCAACGTGCAGTTGCCGGGCGTGCAGAATTCAGCCGAGGTCAAGGACATCCTCGGCAAGGTCGCGACGCTGGAATTCCGGCTCGAGGACTCGCAGGACAGCGCGGTCGAAGCCAAGCAGCGCGGCCGCGCCCCGCTCGGCGCGAAGCTCTACGACATGGACGGGCGCCCGGTGCTGCTGAAGCGCGAGCTGATCGCCACCGGCGACCAGCTCACCAACGCCACCTCAACTGCTGGCAACGAAGGCCCCGAGGTCAACGTCACGCTCAACGGCCAGGGCGGCGATTCGATGCTGCGGGTCACGCGCCTCAACGTCAAAAAGCGCATGGCCGTGGTGTACATCGAGAAGAGCCGCGAAACGCACACCGTCGACGGTCAGAAAATCTCGCACGATGTCACCACCGAGAAAATCATCAGCCTGGCGACCATCCAGTCGGTGTTGAGCAACCAGTTCCGCATCACCGGCCAGTCCGCAGTCGAGGCGCGCGAGCTCGCGCTGCTGATGCGTTCCGGTTCGCTGTCGGCGCCGATCTTCGCGGTCGAGGAGCGCACCATCGGCCCGAGCCTGGGCGCCGAGAACATCCGCAAGGGCGTGCAGGCGCTGCTCATCGGCATGCTGGCGGTGTTCGTATTCATGGCGCTGTACTACCAGCACTTCGGCTGGGTTGCGAACCTGGTGCTGCTGGCCAACGTGGTGCTGCTGACCGCGCTGCTGTCGATGCTGCGTGCGACGCTGTCGCTCCCGGGCATCGCGGGCATCATCCTCACGGTCGGTATTGCCGTGGACGCCAACGTGCTGATCTANNGCCACCTCGATGTTCACCTCGCTCATGGGCAGCCGGGCGCTGATCACGCTCATGTATGGCGGGCGGCGCAAGCTCGACCGCCTGTCGATAGGTTAAGGAGACGCGGGTGGAATTTTTCCGGAAAGCCACGAACTTTCCCTTCATGTCGACCCGCAAGGTCTGGTACGGCCTGTCGCTGTTGCTGGTGGCCCTCTCCATTGGTTCCTTTTTCGTCCGCGGCCTGAACCTCGCGGTGGATTTCACCGGCGGCGTGCAGGTGCAGGCGAGTTTCAGCAGCGCAGCTAACATCGACGCGCTGCGCAGCGGACTCGAAGCCGCCGGTTTCCGCGAGCCACAGGTGCAGAACCTCGGTTCATCGCGCGAAGCGGCGATCCGCCTGCCGCCGCAGGCCGGCCAGACTGGCGATGTGATCCGCGCGCGTGTCGAGGCCGTGCTGCATTCGATCGACCCGAAGGCCGAGGTGACCAGTCTCGATGTCGTAGGTTCGCAGGTCGGGAGCGAACTGAAGAGCGGCGCCGTCTACGCTCTGACCGCGACGCTGATCCTGATTTTCGCCTACATCGCCCTGCGCTTTCACACCTGGCGCCTGTCGCTCGGCGCGATCATGGCCGTGCTGCACGACCCGATCCTGGTACTGGGCGCATTCTCGCTCTGGCATACCTCCTTCGATTTGCCGGTGGTCTCGGCGATGCTGGCGGTCATCGGCTATTCGCTCAACGAC
>PMNQ01000206.1 GCA_003162555.1 Gammaproteobacteria bacterium
GCGGTCGCCGTTGCGGAACACTTCGCGCGGCAGCATTTCATCGCGCCGCACGATGGCTTCGCCGCGGCCGAGATCGACCACCACGTTGCCGTATTCGACGCGCTTGACGACGCCGTTGACGATTTCGCCGATGCGATCCTTGTACTCGGCATATTGCCGGTCGCGCTCGGCCTCGCGCACTTTCTGCACGATGACCTGCTTGGCCTGCTGCGCGGCGATGCGGCCGAACGCGGCCGATTCCATCGGCTGCTCGACGCAACCGCCGATCTGCACGTCCTTGTCGATATCGACACCGTCCTCGAGCCGCAGCTCGGCTTCCGGGTTCTCGATTTCGCGCGAATCGTCGGCAAACACCTTCCAGCGGCGAAAGGTCTCGTACTCGCCAGTCTTGCGATCGATGGCGACTCGCACGTCCCACAACTCGCTGTGCTTGCGGCGTGCCGCAGCCGCAAGCGCGGCTTCGAGCGCCTCGAAGATGATTTCCTTGTCGACGCCCTTCTCGTTGGAGACGGCGTCCACGACCAGGAGGATTTCCTTGTTCATCGCTTTTTTCCCTTGCCCGAGGTGTCCGGCCATTCCGGTACCAGCCGCGCGCGAAAAATGTCCGCAAAGGTCAACGGCACCGCTGTGCCATCGACGGTCAATTCAATGCCGGCCGCGCCCACTTGCGCCAACCGCCCCGTAAAACGCCGGCGTCCGCCCCGCGGCGCCGCCAGTTCAATCTCCGCCAGCCGCCCCGCGAAGCGCTCGAAATGCGCCGGCGTCCGCAGCACCCGATCGAGCCCCGGCGTCGACACCTCGAGCCGGTAGGTCGTTGGAATCGGATCATGCACGTCGAGCAGTGCCGAAATTTCCCGGCTGACCCGCTCGCAATCCTCGATACCCACGCCCGCCGCGCGATCGATGAACACGCGCAGCATCCCCGCGCCGTGCCCTGCCGACATTTCCAGGTCGGCCAGCTCGTAGCCGAGATTCGTCAGCAGCGGCTCCACAAGCCCGATCAGCTTCTCGCGCAACAGCGCCGCCATGCGAACCCCTTAAGGCCCCATCCGAATCGAAAGCCAAAAAAAAGGGCCAGCGGCCCACCAAAACGCAAAAAGCCCCAAGTGGGGCTTTAAAATCAAGCTCTTGGCCGCACAATCTGCGACTGCACGGAACTGCTTCTTTAGCTCGCTCCGGCCACCGGGGGCGGATTCTAGTGCTTTGCCGCCCCTGAATTCAACTGGGAGCCCCCGGAGGGCAAGGCCCTAAGGCCCTGCCAACCGGGGGACACTACGTTCATGCCCAGTTTGTGAGCCGCATGACGATGTTGCGCACGATGATCTGCAGCGCTGCACCCGCGACCAGCGACCCCAGGTTGCCGAGTATGGCTGTCACATAGGTGCCAACGCCCGGGAGGCCGTTGAAGGTGCCCGCCAGCGCTGCCAGCGCCAATGCCGTAACAATGACACGCACGTGGTGCTCCGGCAGTATCGCAAACGATGCCACGACGCCCAGCACAGCCAGCAGCAGCGCGGCATTCGGCACGGCGACGAACGCAGCCACCACGGCCAGCAACAGGCCTACGGCATAGACGATTCTCAGAATGCTCATGGTCTCGACTCCTTATGGGATGGGGCATCCCGGTTGTTTTTATGGTCTTGTTTCCAAGGCGCCTTACCGTAGTCAGCGGTGGCGTGAGCGGAGTGTACGCCACCTGGCTTACGCGGCCTAGCAAGGCGGCTCCCAGCCTACGGCGGCTTAGGTCCTGGCGTTGGAATACCAGGACTTCCAATGTGTTACGGCCGAAATCAGCCAATCAGGCCGGATTGCGCGCCCGGATGAACCAGGTGCTGGATGGCGCCCAAACGCCGTTGGGCCGCACGTATCGCCCCAGGGTTTCCCGCAGTGCAACCGTCACCTGCGGCTTCAGCTTTTCGCCCTGCTCGCCCGCCAGCCGGATGATCTCGCCGGCCGGGCCCAGCGCCATGGCGAACTCGACCGCCTCGTTCAGATCGCGTCCGATACAGATGTCGGCATCGAAGCGCTCAAAACTGATGCCGTTGAAACCGGCCGCCTTGAGCATGGCGCTGACCATGTCGGGGCCGGCCATCGAGAACGGACCCGGGCCGCAGTGCACCTGGCCGCTCTCCTCGTGCGAGACGACGGGAACGATGGCGCGCACGCACATCTCGGCATCGTGTATCCACGGATTCTCTTCACGCTTGCGCCACACGATCTGGGTGAATACGCCACCCGGTTTGAGCGACTTGCGGACGTTGCGCAGTGCAGCGCCGGGCATCATGAAAAACATCGTCCCGAAGCGTGCGAAGGCATGATCGTACGGCCCGCGCAGATCGTCGGACTGCGAATCCGCCACGAAGAAGGACGCATTGGCGATGCCGTTGGCGCGTGCGTCCTGTTCGCAGACGGTGATGAAGTTCGAGGCGCAATCAGTGCCAACCGCTTCGCCTCGCGGACCGACTTCCTGTGCGATGCGCAGCGTGCTGTCGCCAAAGCCGCAACCCACATCGAGTACGCGCGCGCCGGGCGGAAACGGATGGCGCGACAGCACTTCATCGCTGTGCGCCGCCAGTCCCGCGACCAGCAGGTGCTTGAAGCGCAGGAATTTCTCGAACAGCACGGTGTTCCATGCTTCGATGACGATGTCATTGTCGTTCATGGGGCTCGCTCCGAGTGCGCCTCAGGTCGCGTAGAATCGCGGCGAGTCATGAGATTACCTCAATCGGCATACCGGCTGCTCGCCGCGGCCTGGCTGGCCATCGCGATGGCGACAGCGGCCGACGCGCCGGCCACTGCTGCCGTGAGCGTGGTCACGGGGCCGACACCGATTGAACGCGGCGACGCGCGCGCTGCCGGCGACATCACGGTGATAAACGAAAAGCTGGCGTTCGCGCTCGCGGTCCAGTCAACTGTGCCCTATGGCGTACCGCGCGGCGCGCTGATCGACCTGGCTCCCGTCAGCCAGGGCCACATCGGCCGTGACCGTGTGGTGTTCGCGGATTTCATTCCCAATGACTGGTCGGCCTGGCCGAACACCTACCAGAGGATCGACATCCTCGAACGCGGTCCGGCGCAGGCGGTGGTGCGCAGCGTGCGCGACTGGGGCGCGGTCACGATCACGACCACGTACACGCTGCGATCCGGATCCGATCACATCGTCATCGACACGACGATGAACAACGGTGGCGGCGTCAGGCTCGATGGGTTGCTGTCGGGGCTGACGCTGTGGCCCAACAGCGGTTACCGCTTCGGCGTCCCCGGGCTCGACGGTCTCGAACACGGTGCGGCCACCGCAGCGCTCGCGAAGCGCACGGTCGCCTATGACGAAGACTGGATGATCGCGCTGCACGCACCGTACCTCACGGATATTGCGCACGGCGCGCTGGATCTATACCAGCTGCACAGCCTTGCACCGGGCGAGAGCCGCAGCTTTGAGGGCTGGCTGCAGGTGGGCACGAGCGGTGACCTGGCCCCAGTCGTGGCCGCGGAAATTGAGCGCCAACAGCTCCCGAGCGGTGTTGTGCGCGGCGCGGTCACTGCAGCGGATGGCCACCCGGTCGAACAGCCGGTCGTCGTCGTCGAGAAATCCGGCCATCCCTATGCCTGGGTGCTCGGATTGCATGGCCACTATTCGTTGCAGTTGCCCGCTGGCGATTACACGCTCTATGCCACGGCGCGAAATCATTCGCAGACGCAGCGCATTGCCGTGCCCGTATCGGCAGGCAGCCAACAGTCGCTCGATTTTCGCGGCCTCGAGGCGCCGGGCAGGATCCGCTTCCGGATCCGTGATCAGCGCAGCGGCCAACCGCTCGATGGGCGCATCGCAATCACGACCGGACAGCAACCCCTGGTCGAGTTTCTCGGCCGAAAGACTTTCTTCACGGAACTCGCGCCGCGCGGCAATCTGGATCTGCTTATCGCTCCGGGGCCTTACACCTTCAAAATTAGCGCCGGAGGCGGGTTTACGACGGCGCCGCAAGCTGTAAGCCTGAACGTCGAACCCGGCCGCACCCGGCTGGCGCAGATCGCCCTGACACGCCAGCTCGATCCGGCGGCGCGCGGCTGGTACGGCGCCGACCTGCACCATCATGCTGACCAGGCCGAAGCTGTCACGCCGCCGGCCGATCTCGCGCGCTCGCAGCTCGCGGCCGGCCTGGATCTGCTGTTCGTCAGCGACCACGATTCGCTGGCCAACTTAGGCTCGCTCACAAAGATCGCTGCGCAGCGCGGGGTACCGTTCATTCCGGGCATCGAGCTGTCCCCTTCCTGGGGCCACTTCAACGCCTACCCGATCGACGCGGACAAGACACTGTCCATTGATACCGGCACGGCCAGCGTCGACGCGGTGTTCGCCGAGGCGCGCCGGCTCGGTGCGACGATCGTGCAGGTCAATCATCCGCTGATTCCCTACGGCTACTTCACCAGCCTCGCAGCCGGCGTTGCCCCGGGCGGGTTCAATCCGCATTTCGAGCTGGTCGAGATCAATGCGACCGAAACGGCCACCGACGCGGCCGTCTATCAGCGCATGTGGCAATTCTGGAATGCCGCCCAGCGCTACTATCTGGGCGCTGGCACCGATACGCACGATGTCTGGAACCGGGAGTCCGGGCGCGTCCGCAGTTACGCGCACGTTGATGGCCCGTTGACGACGGCGGCTTTCGTCGCGGCGCTCCGCGCGGGGCATGCGTATGTCAGCTACGGACCGTTGATCTACCCTGCGGCGATGTTCGGCGAAACCTTGCGCGTGGCGCCGGGTGCCGACTTCAAACTGGGCTTCGAGCTCGAATCACTCGCAGGGCTCAAGCGCGCCGAACTGATCGGCGGCGGTCTTAAGGTCATGGAGCAAACCTTCGATGGCGCGCCGCTCCGTGCGCGCGCTGACTTCGCGCTGCACGGTGATCACGCCGCCTGGTACGCGCTGATCGTCGAAGACGTCAAGGGGAACAGGGCCTACACGAATCCGGTGTGGATCGAGTCTACGGCGGCGGAATGAGCACGATCTTGCCTACGTGCCGTTTGTCGAGGAATTCGCGTTGTGCTGCGGCAATCTGCTCCAGCGCAAACGTCTTCGCGAGCAGCGGCCGGATCTCGCCGCGCTCGATGTAGCCGATCAGGTCCGGGAACACCGGCTCAACCCAGTTCGTGCAGCCGATCAGTGTCAGGTCCTTGAGGTAGAACGTGCGCATGTCCAGCGCGACCTGCGGTCCGCCGATCGCGCCCGCTGACACGTAGCGCCCGCCCCGTTTCAAAAGCTGCAGCAGCGCCGGGAAGGCCGGCCCGGCCACGTTGTCGACGACCAGGTCCATGCATTCTTCGCCGAGACTCGCGACCAGGTTGGCATCACGCGAGAGCACGCGGTCGGCGCCGATGGCGAGCAGTCGTGCCGATTTTTCCGGCGCCGCGAGTGCCGTGACGAAGGCGCCGCGCCGCTTCGCCAACTGCACGGCCGCCGAGCCCACACCGCCCGACGCGCCGGTGACGAGCACCCGTTCGCCGCGCTGCAGCCGCGCCCGCTGCAGCAGGTTCTCGGCCGTGCCGTAGGCGCAGGGAATCGAGCCCAATTCCGCATCACTCCAGTCGCAATGCACCGGAAAGACATGCGCCGCCGGCACCTTGACGAACTGCGCGAATGCACCGTCGAAATCCACGCCCATCCAGGCCTTGCCCATGCAGGGCCGCACCAGCACGCGCTGCCCCGGTACGCGTTGCTCCAGCGCGCGCTCGTCGCCGCCCACGGCCACCACGCGGCCGCAACAATCGGTGCCCTGGATCAGCGGAAAGGGTGTCGGAGCATTCCACCCTCCTGCCTCCGAATACCAACCCACGCGCGTGTTGATGTCCGTATTGTTGACGCCGGCCGCAAGCACCTGCAGCAGCACCTCACCGGCAACGGGCTGCGGCATGGGCGCCTCCCGGTACACGAGCTGCTCGTAGCCGCCCCTGCCCGTGGTAACCACCGCCCGCATCGTGCGCTGCAGGGCCGTCACTTCGGGTCGGCGACCCTGCGGTAAACCCTGCTCCCCATGAACCAGGTTTCCAGTACATGGGTCCTGGCGATGTCGTCCGCCCTGCCCTGGTCGGCGAGCGCGAGGATGTCCTGATCGACGGCGACGAGATCCGCCGATTTTCCGACTTCGATCGAGCCGGCGTCATGATCGATGTTCAGGTAGCGCGCACCGTTGATGGTGTACGCGTCGAGCACGTCGCGGATCGCGATGCTCTGGCGCGGGTTGAGCGGCAGCAGCCCCGGCACGCGCCGCGTCACGGCCACCGCCATGTTGACGAAGGGCCGCGGATCGTCAGTGTCCACGGGCGCATCCGAACCGGCCACCAGGGTCGCGCCAGCGGCCTGCACGGATCGCGCCGGATACGCGTTGTTTTCGTAGAAGCCGTCCTTCGGGTGCAATGCCGCGTGATCGTTGCCGATGACCTTGTCGATGAATGGAATCACCGACAGATCGTACTCCGGCTCCGCGACTGCCCAGGCATAGGTGAAAGCCACAAAGATGCGATCGCGGCCGATACGCTTGACGTCATCCGGATCCGCGAGCTGCACATGCGCGAGCGCATCGTGCTGGGTGGATACGCCGTCGGCCGCGCGCGCCGCCTCGATGGCATCGAGCGCCGTGCGTGCCGCCACATCGCCAATCGTGTGGATGTGCACGGCAAAACCGGCGAGGTGAAAGCGCCGCACGAGTTCCAGGATCACTGCCCGATCGTCCTGCAACTGGCCACTCGAGATCACGCACTGTCCGGGGTGGTAACCGTGCTCCGTCAGGAAGGCCGTGGCGCCCGCAGGCGTATCGTATTTCTCCGGGCGGGCGCGCACCTCGGCGCACAGCGCAGAGGCCGTGTCGACATATCCGGTTACAGTGAGGCGCCCATCCGCGCCGGCTTTGAATATCGGCTGCAGGTACGGTTTGAGCGCCGCAACCTGCGGCAATGTCGGCGGCACCGCGTGCGGATTGCCTTCCATGTCACCGTCCGCAAAAATCTTTACGGTATCGGCGCGAATCAGCGGGTCGTGGGCGTAGCGCTCGCGCAGCGCGACCGCAGTGGAGACCATGCGATCCCAGTCCGGCTGACCGTCCGGCGTCTGAATTGAATCGGGATCGAAGTACAACGCGACGTGCGCACGCACCGTGAGCTTGCCGTTAAGCTCGAGCGCGTCATACAGCGGCAGCGCCTCCGGCGAAACGCGCGGATCAAGGATGCCTGTGATGCCGGCGCTATTCAGCAAAACCGTAACCCTGCCCGGGTCCTTCATCAGGACCGACAGATCGAGCAGGAAGGTCGAAGGCACGTCGATCGGGTTGCGTCCGTCGTCATTGATGGTGCCGTTGGGTTCGCCGGCCACATCGACTCCAACCAGCCGGCTGTAGCGCTGCAGCTCGCCGCGCAGCGTGGCCCGCGAGTAACCGATTGTCGCGCCCGCGGCATTGTGGGCGCGCGCGAGTGCGGCACTGTTGAAGGCACTGTGGTGTCCGTCATCGCCGTCGAGGTGCACGGGGCTACGTGTCGTTGCCAGATCAAGTGCCGCCCGCAGCGTCGGGTGTGCGTCATCGGGCGTGTTGCCGTAGCTGTAGTTCCAGTGACGCACGACGACCCAGTCGCCGTCGGCAATCTTGTAGCGGCGGATGCACTCCTGCACGAACGCCGTGATCTCAGAGAGCGACTTTGGCTCGTTCTTCAGATCGCAGACATCGAGACGGACCATCTCATCGGCATGCACATGCGAATCGATGAGTCCCGGCAGCACCAGCCGCCCGCCCAGATGCTCTACCTTCGTGGCGGGGCCAATGAATGCCTGAGCGCCCTCCTTCTTGCCCACGTAGACGATGCGCCCGTCGCGCACCGCCACGGCCTCGGCCATGCTCCGGGCAGCATCGGCTGTGTAAATCCTGGCGTCCGTGAGCACCAGGTCCGCCGGTGACGGGGCCGCGAGCGCCAGGCCATTGCTAATTACGAGCACGCCGGCCGATGCCAGCGAGCGGAATAACCTGGTGTGTCCAATGAGCATGTGTCAGCGCAGGGCCTTGTCGGCCCACTCCCTGGTTCTGGCCCACAACGGGTGCTGCGGATTCTGCATCTTCCCGCCGTTGATGATTTCCGCCAGCATCTCGGCGGCGATTTCATTGGGATGGAACGCCTCACCCTTTACGGGGAAGGCATCCACGTAATCGGCGACGCTTTCGAGGTCGGTCTGAGTGGCCGGCATCTGCGCATCGTCGAGCGCCCAGCGCCGGCCGTCAAGCACGTGCACACCGAGCGCTACCACTTTGAAGTCAGCCGGCATTCTCGGGTGATCCAGCTCTATAAGCTCGAGGTCGGGAAACACCCAATGCCGCGCAGAACCTTGACCCACTGCAAGAATCCATTCGACCCTTGGTGCATCGGGATTGACAACGCGGCGCAGCAGCAGCCACTCGGGCGGCGTCACCTCGACCTGCCGGAACCCGTACACGTCGGTGTACAAAGGGACAAACATGTCCGGGTGCCGCCGCTGCAGCACATGCGTCTGTTCGTGCAGCAGCAGGCCCCAAACGCCCGAGGGCTGATCGAAGTGTGCCTTCGCGTGCGCGTTGGCGATGGACCGCAGCACCTGCTCTGACAACACGATGCAATCACCGCGCGTGTGCGGCAGGCCTCCCTCGATCGTCGCGTTCACCTTTATGAAGCACCAGGGAGTGCGCGCGTAGAGCGGCGCGCGCGTCGCCAGTACCGGCCGCATCGATTCGACGGCGTCACGAAGCGCTGCGCTCTCGTCGTCGGCGAAATCTTCGGTCGCGGCTCCATAGGCGTTGCTCGAGGCTGAACGGGCCGCATCGAGCGTGACCCCGTCGAGCGGCAGCCCAGTCTTGGCTCGCAGCTCCGCGAGCTGCAGCTGCCCGTAGTAGCCCTGCGCTTCAGCGCCGGTCAGGGTCGCGCTGGCCTCGGCGCGCGACAGGAAGCGGACGCTCGCTTCGCCAGCGTGTACACCGTTTGCCCCCAAAAGGACTATCAGCGTTCCAATCAGGCCACCGCGCATACTTGATTCCTTGTCGTGCCGAAGGTTCGGCAAGTTAACCCATACGTGCATTACTTGCCACGGTGCAAAGTGGGCCCGGCGGATTAGAATGAACAATGGCTGATGCCCAGTCCACCGCGCCACTGCTCATGTGGCTCACGCCCGCGCTGCTTGCGCTGCTTCTCTACGGGCTGGGACAGGGCTTCGTGAAGATGTGGATCACGGAAGTTCCGCCAGCGCGCTTTTGCCTTTACTTCGCCTGCGCCCGCGCGATCGTGATGGGCTGCTACTACTTCGCCAATCCGCATGCCTCGATCCTCGCGACCGGAGGACAACAGGTATTTGCCGTCGGCGTATTTGCCTATCTGCTCGACGGAACAGCCTGGATCATGTATTTCATTTCCATTATCTCCGGCCCGATCACCATCGTGGGTACGCTGTCAGCCGCCTATCCCGCCCTGACGATCGTCTTTGCGCACTGGTTTCTTGGTGAAACGCTCTCGCCATTGCAATACGGCGCCGTTGTACTTGTAGTCGGTGGCTGCGTCGGTAAGGCCGCATGAGCTCGACGAACATCAGGCGGCTCGCCACCGCGAGCGCCGTCGGCACCACGCTCGAGTGGTACGACTTCACGATCTACAACATCATGGCGGCGCTGGTCTTCAACGCCGTATTCTTTCCGCAATACGAACCGCTCACCGGCACCCTGCTCGCTTTTTCGACCTACGCCGTGGGCTATTTCTCGCGCCCCGCGGGTGGCTTGCTGTTCGGACATCTCGGCGACCGGCTCGGCCGGCGGTTCGTGCTCTATGCCACGCTGATTCTGATGGGCGTAGCCACTGGCCTGATTGGTTTCCTGCCCTCCTACCGGAGTTGGGGACTGTGGAGT
Source organism: Gammaproteobacteria bacterium (assembly GCA_003162555.1). Taxonomy (GTDB): domain Bacteria; phylum Pseudomonadota; class Gammaproteobacteria; order Steroidobacterales; family Steroidobacteraceae; genus FEN-1191. The sequence continues at coordinate 9,900 of PMNQ01000206.1, forward strand.
CCGGCGTTGCTTGTGCTGCTGCGCTTCGTGCAGGGCGCCGCGATCGGCGGCGAGTGGGCCGGTGCGGTGCTGCTGTCGCTGGAGCACGGTACAGCGGAACACCGCGGTCGCAACGGCTCCTTTGCGCAACTCGGGCCCGCCTGCGGCACGATACTGGGAACGGTAACGGTCGCGGGTATCGTAACGTCGCTCGCGCCGGCGAGTTTCGAGAACTGGGGTTGGCGCATCGCATTCGCCTTGAGCCTGCTACTCGTCGTTTTCGGCCTGTGGCTGCGGCACGGCGTAGAAGAGACACCCGTGTTCACCGCATTGCGATCGCTGCACGGAACGGTTCGCGCACCGATCAGCGAAGTCATGCGCCGTCAGCTGCGCGGGTTGTTAACCGCCATCGGCGCCCGTGCCGGTCCCGATGTGTTCTACGCGCTGCTGGTGGTATTCACGCTGACATATGTGACTACCATCCTGCACCTGCCTCGCATGCAGGCCCTGGTGGCTACCACAATCGGCGCGGCCTGCAGCGCGGCCTGCATGCCCTTGTTCGGCTCGCTGTCCGATCGCGTCGGACGACGTCCGTTGATCGCCACTGGAGCGTTGTTGTCGGTAGCCTGGGCCTTCGCCTATTTTCGGCTGGTGGATACCCGTCAACCGCTCCTGATCGATTTGGCCGTGGCGGTTGGCATGGTGTTGCATGCCTCGATGTATGGCCCGCAAGCCGCATTCATTGCCGAGCAGTTCCCGACCCGGGTCCGCTACGCGGGTTCGTCGATGGCCTACACGCTCACAGGCATCGTTGCCGGCGGGTTGGCTCCGCTCTTGTTCACCGCCCTGCTTCGCAGCTACGGATCGACGCTCGCGCCCTCGCTCTACCTGACGGCAGCTCTCGTCGTGACTCTGGTTGCAATGGCCGTGGCGCACGAAACGGCAAGGGTTCCGCTGCGTGACCACTGAGGACGTCAAGTGCTATTGGCTGAGCGAGACGGCTGCCGTGCTCGAAGTGCAAGGCGTGACCACGCTCGACAAGCAACGGCGCATCTGGGCGTTGGTGGATCAATTCAGCTCGCACCCGCATGTGCGCGAGCTCGTTCCCGGCATGAACAATCTCAGCGTCGAGCTCGACCCGGCCGCGCCAAAACTCGAATCGCTGCCCGACGAAATGCTGGCGGGATGGCGCAACGCGAAGCCGGCGCTGCGCAGCTCCCGCCGCATTGACATCCCGGTCGAATATGGCGGTGCGGCCGGACCGGACCTGGAAGAAGTGGCGCAACACGCTGGCCTGTCGCCCACCGAGGTGGTGCGGAGACACTGCGCAGTGGAGTACGTCGTGTATTTTCTGGGTTTCCTTCCAGGCTTCGCCTACCTCGGAGGACTGGATCCGCAGCTGGCGACACCGAGACGCCGTGAACCGCGCATCGCCGTGCCGGCCGGATCGGTAGGCATAGGCGGCGAGCAGACCGGCGTCTATCCCTGGGCCTCGCCTGGCGGATGGCAACTGATCGGTCGCACGAGTGTGCGGCTGTTCGATCCGGCGTGGCCCTCGCCTGCGTTGCTGTCAGCGGGCGACACCGTTCGCTTCGTAGACGCGGAAGAGCGCCGCTGATCACGATAGTGCGGCCCGCGGTGCAGACGACGGTCCAGGATCTGGGCCGGCGCGGAAGCCGGCATCTTGGCGTCGGCGCCTGCGGAGCCATGAACCGGCTGGCCCTGATGATCGGCAATGCGCTCGTCGGCAACAATGAGGCCGCGGCGGCGCTCGAACTGTGCCTGCCACCCGCCGTGATCCGCTTCGATGCGATGTGTTTCATTGCGTTGACCGGTTCTGATTGCGCGGCGCGCCTCGAAGGCGCGACACTGCGCAACGGATGCTCCGTGGTGGCCGATGCCGGTATGACACTGGAACTGTCTCACGCAACGCGCGGCGCTCGCGCCTACCTCTGTGTCGCCGGTGGCATCGATGTACCGCTGGTCATGGGATCACGCAGCACGGATCTGCAGACACAGATGGGCGGCTACTCCGGCCGGATGATTCGCCGTGGTGATGTACTGCAGGTGCGGCCGGCTGATTCACTTCCAAGGCCCGCGAGCATTGCACTGCCATCCACCGACGGCCCCATTCGCGCCGTGGCGGGACCGGAATTCGAAGAGTTTGCGCCGGAGACCCGCGCAGCGTTCTTTGAGGCAAACTGGAAAGTGACACCGCAGAGCAATCGCATGGGCTTTCGCATTGCGGGACCTGTGCTGTCGAGCCTGACAGACCGTGAGCTGAAATCTCACGCCGTGTTTCCCGGCGTCATCCAGGTGCCCAAGGGTGGAGCACCCATCGTGCTGATGGCCGATGCCCACACGACCGGGGGATACCCACGGATTGCGACTGTGATTGCGGCCGACCAATGGCGGCTCGCGCAAGTACCGCCCGGCGCTTCGATCCGGTTTTCACTCTGCACGCGGACGGATGCCGCACTGGCCTGGACACAGCAGCAGACCTACCTGCAGGAAATCCGGAGCAGCCTCCATGCGAATTGACCTGAATGCCGATCTCGGTGAGGGTTGTGCCAACGACGAGGCGATACTCGAACAGGTATCGTCGGTCAACATTGCCTGCGGCTGGCATGCCGGGAGCGCCGAGGAGATGCAGAAGCTTGTACGTGCCGCGCTCCGTCGCGGGATTGCGGTCGGCGCGCATCCGGGTTATCAGGATCGCGAGCATTTCGGTCGTCGCGACATGCAGCTGCCACTTGATGTACTGCGCGCAGGTCTCCTCTATCAGATTGGCGCGCTCGACGGAATCGTGCGCGCCGAGGGCGGCAAGCTCACGCACGTCAAGGCGCACGGTGCGCTCTACAATCAGGCTGCGCGCGATCCCGCGCTCGCGCAATGCATCGCACGCGCCGTTTTCGATTTCAATCCGCGCCTGAAGGTAACGGGTCTTGCCGGCAGCCCGATGATCACGGCCTTGCGCACGGCAGGACTCGTTGCCCTCGAAGAGGGGTTTGCCGATCGTCGTTACTTGGCCAATGGCCAACTCGTCGCGCGCGGCACGACCGGTGCGCTCATTGAAGATCCGGAAGTGATGCTGGCGCAGGCGCTCTCGCTTGTGAAGAAGGGCACGGTCATCGCCGAGGACGGCAGCAGCTGCCGCGTGCACGTCGACACCATCTGCCTGCACGGCGACGGACCGCATGCGCTCGAGTTCGCGCGCGCGCTGCGTTCAGGTCTACATCGCGAAGGCATTGACGTGGCGGCAACTCGGGGGACGCACTCATGAACGACAACATCACGCGCCGCGATTTCATCGACGGCTTCGCCTGCAGCATTGCCGCCGGATCCGCGCTTGCGCCCGCGTGGTCGCACACGGCAGTGCAGGCAACAGCGCAATCCACATACCCGCCTGCCCTTCACGGCCTGCGTGGAAGCCGCGCCCAGGATTATGCGGCTGCGCACGCTGTCCGGGATGGAGCGACATTCCGCATGGCCGACTACCCGGTCGACGAGGAAGTTGATTGCCTGATCATCGGCGCGGGCATCGGCGGCCTCGCGGCCGCGCACTTCGTGCATAAGGCCCTGCCCGATGCGCGGCTCCTGATACTTGATAACCACGATGATTTCGGCGGCCATGCCCGCCGCAATGAATTCGAAGTGGACGGTCGTACGCTCATCGGCTACGGCGGGAGCGAATCGATCCAGTCGCCCAAGTCGATGTGGAGCCCTGCCGCGCTGGCTTTGCTCGACGAGCTGGGCATCAAGCTGTCGCGCTTCGAAACCGCCCTCAACACGAAGCTCTACCCGGGCCTCGGTCTGTCCAGCGGCATCTTCTTTGCGCGCGAGGCCTTTGGCCAGGACCGGCTGGTCACGGGAGATCCGCAGCGCTCCCTGCCCACCGATATTCCCGCCGACCTGCAGCGCGGCCGGCCCATCGCTGAGTTTGCCGCCGACTGTCCGCTTAACGCCGCCGAACAGCAAAGCCTGGTCGCGCTCTACACAGATATGCGGGATGTGATGCCGGGGCTCACCGTGCAGCAGAAGATCGATCTGATCACGACGATCTCCTACCAGGAGTTCCTGCAGAAATACTGGCGGCTCGAGCCTGCCGTGGTCCGCATGTTCTCGGGCCGCACCAAAGACCTGTTTGCCACCTCGGCAGATCTCGTTTCCGCGATGTTCGCATCGGGCGCCGGGTATCCCGGCTTCCAGGGTTTGGGTCTGGGCTCGGCGATAGACACCAGCGAGGAATCGGAGCCCTACATCTATCACTTCCCGGACGGCAACGCGTCCATCGCACGGCTCCTGGTGCGCCGGATGATTCCACGTGCGGCTCAAGGCGCAACGATGGAAGACATCGTCACCGCGCGATTTCACTACGACCAGCTCGATCGCTTAGGGGAGCCGGTGCGCCTGCGGCTGTCGAGCACGGTGGTCAAGTTGCAGAACGTGGGTTCGCATGTCGAAGTGCTTTATAAGTCGGCCGCCGGCGTGCGGCACTTGCGGGCCCGCAACGCGATCTACGCCGGGTACTACGCGATGTTGCCGTACATCTGCCCGGATCTGCCGGAAGCGCAACGCAGCGCCGTCGCCGCTGGCGTACGCGCGCCGCTCGTGTACGTCACGGTGGCGATGCGCAACTGGCGTCCATGGGTCAAGCGTGGCGTGCAGGCGGTCAACAATCCGACCGGTTTTTACGGAGCCGTCAAACTGGATTACCCCGTCAGCCTCGGGAGTTATCAATTTGCAAAGACGCCCGATGAACCGATCCTGGTGCACCTGTCGCACACACCGGATCCGCCCGCACCGATCGCCGACATGGCCGCTTCACTCCGCGCTGCACGCGCGGTGCTATACCAGCGGCCGTTCGCCGATTTCGAAACGGCATTGCGCGACGAGTTGACGCGTATTCTCGGCCCCGGCGGATTCAACGCTGACCGCGATATCGCGGCCATCACGGTCAACCGCTGGGGACACGGCTACGCCTATCCGCTCGAGTTGCTGCCCGCTGGAACGGCGAGCACGGCCCGACAGCCCGTCGGCGGCATCAGTCTGGCCGGGTCCGACGCGGCCTGGACTGCGTACGCCCACGCGGCGATCGACGAGGCCCATCGGGCCGCGGCCGAGGTTGCGGCGCGCACACACTCCACGGCACAAACGGGCTAGGCCCGCAAGCGAAGCGCCCCTATTTCGTTTTCGTTTCCCACACCGTCTGCATGTCAGGGGAGCCCTGCGTCCGCACGCCGTTGTCGGTCAGGATGCCGTCCGTCCCATCCAGAATCTCGCGCCGCGAGAACACCAGCGTTTCGGACCGGCCCGCCATTTCAAACACGACAAATTCATCCTTGAGATCCCTGAGACGTTCGACCAGTTGACGCAGGCTCCGCACCGGCATGCCGTTCACCGATTCAATGACTTGAGCAAACGGATTGCTGTAGCCCTTGGACGATTTGTCGGGGAACATCGGCGAGGAGACCACGACAAACTCTTCGTGCTGCGCATCGGGAGGATCGTAACGGTTTGCCAGCAAGGGACTGCGCACCCAGGTCATGGCGGCTGACGCCTTGGCGTTGGTTTCGAGCCCCCACATGAACTGCGCCGTCGCCCTGGAGAAGACCAGCGGCCCATAAACGAAGTACGACGGATACGCGCCCTTCAGATCCGGGATCAGCATCGGCTTGGCGGCGGATACCGGCAGTTGAATCTGCATGGAATGCCCGGCGCGCACGATCGTCAGCGGCACCTTGCCATGTTGCTCGAGCTGCTGGATTCGATAGCCGAACTTGAGGCGCAGATCCTGCGACAGGCTGACCATGCCCTGATCGTCGATGGGCGTATCGCCGATGCGCGTGATGACATCCCACTCCTTGAGTGGATAGCTGGCATCCTTCAGGTACGGGCGATTGACGATGACGCCCTCGACGCTCTTGTCGAGCTTCAGATAGGCCCGCAGCGCGGGATTTTCCAGCGTCTGCAGATCATCGTACATGGCCGGCTTGCCATCATATTGACCGTCGGCAATGTCCCGCAGGAACAACTCGATTTCCTCGTTGGGGATGATATAGCCGATGTTCTGTGTGTCACCACCTGCGCGGCTGAATGTCAGTCCCACCATCTTCTCGCCGGCAATCGCCGGTCCACCGCTGTTGCCCGGATTGATGGCCGCGTCGATCTGAATCCGCAATCCCATCACGGTCGCGTCGTAAGGCGTGAACTCGATGCGCGAAACGATGCCCTTGGTGATGGACAGTTCCTGCCCGCCCGTTGGATAACCATAGGCCAGCACTGCATCCTTGATGTGCGGCAATTCCCTGGCCCGCACGAGTGGCGCGTGCGTGGCGAAGAAAGATTCGTCATCCAGCTTCAGCAGCGCGAGATCCATCCCAGGCGCTACCGCGACAACCGTCGCACTGATCTTGTCGGCAGACTGATTGGCCTGGATCTGCAGTTGTGACGCGTACAGCACCACATGCGCATTGGTCAGGATGCGATGACCTTCGATGACCACGCCGGTGGCCGTGATATCTGAAGGAGCCTGCTTGGTCCAGGGCTTGTAGGGATCCGGATAGCGCATGGTCGCGAACACTTTGACGACCGCTCCGGCAGCGCTCTCTGGAACGGCACCGCCATCGGCCGCTGCAGCCTGGCCCGGCGCTGGTGTTGGCGCTTCGCTCCTGGCCGCGCCAAACCAGACAAGGCTTGAACCCAGCAGCAGGCTCAACGCGACGCAATTAAGTCGTGCCATCTCGTAACTCCAGACTTCCAGGAGGCAGCCATACTACCGGGCCCTCTTGTCAAACGCTCCAAAGTTCGGTCGACCAATGGCAACAGCCAGCGCGCTCCTATACCATTGTGCACCCATGAACAGAATCCATGCATGCGGGCTCGCGCTCGCGCTTTGTGGTGCGCAGGCGGCCGTTGCGGCCGACCATGTGAAGGACATTCAGGCCGACAAGTTTCAATACCTGAAGGACAGGTTCTCCACTGAGGCCGTCAGCAAGTCCGACGTGGAGACGATCGCCAAGGCGGACAGCGGCAAGGTCAATTTCAGCAAGCTCGTGTTCACGATTGTTCCGCACTTCATCAAGTGGCAGAGTGCCACGACACCGCCGGACTACAAGATGATGCTGACTGACATCAGCATTGGCGGCCCATTCCTCAATACGCTGGACGAAGTGTGGAGCAACGGCATTCCCACTACGCAGACTTTCTCACTCACTTATCGCGGCGCCTTGTTCCTCGCTACCCAGACCGTAACGCTATCGGCCAGGGATGCGCCGCAATCGTTCGTCATAAAGCACCTCAAGGCCTTTACACCCTTGGCCGTTGCGGATGCTGGTACCGGCGAGTTCGAATGGCTCTACCAGATGGCGCCGCACATCCAGATCATGAATTTCAAGGACAGCTACTTCCACTGCACCTACGGCACCGCATATCCGGCCAGCAAGATTCAGGAAAAACTCAAGGGCAACGCGCAGGATCTCGACTGCGAATCGCGAAACGACAACAACATCGCCACGGGCCATTCGACGATTGCGGTGCTTGAGTACTACGGCGTCAGCCTCACACGGTCGAAGACGACCGCCTCGTCGACCATCGAGTTCAACGTCGAGGACGTGCAGATCGACTAGATCCCCACGTGCGCCCATGTGCCAAGGTGGTCGACGGTCAACGGCGCTCCGCCACCGGGTAAAGCCTCGAGAGATAGTCCGCCACGCCGTTTATTTCCTCGAGCGATAGTTTGCGCACCGTGCGGGCGTGCGCGGCCATGTTTGGCCGCCGCAGGTCGCCCGCAAGGCGGATCTCGCGAGCGAGGTAAATGTAATGTTGACCACCTAGTCGCGGCGTCACCCGTGCGGCATTGCCTTGGCCGACTGCGCCATGGCAGCTGGCACAGTCGCGAAAATAGGCTGCCGTTCCCGCCCGCAGGGCGCTGCCATCGCCGATATTGCGATTCGGTTGACGCGGCAGTGCGCTGACGAAGCCCGCAATATCCGCGAAGTCGGTGAGTTCAATGAGATGGCGCTGGTACAGCACCTTCTCCATGCGCTGATTCCAGCGTTGATCGTCGCGGAAATCGACCAGCTGCTTGAGGATCACCGCGTAGTACTGGCCAGCGATCGCCGGGGCGGATCCATCCGCTGCGCCCGCGCCGTCGATACCATGGCAGGCCGCGCAGGTGGGAAACAGTTCGCGGCCACGGGTCGGATCGGCTGTGCGGCGCATGGCCGCCTGAAATTCCTGCTGCGCACCGGAATCCGCATGCGCCCACTGGGGCTGGGTGCACATGAGCGGCAGCGCGATCGCAATGCATCGACATAGAACGGCAACGTATTTCATTCGACAAACCTCAGGCCATGATGCGATCAGGAACGCGCCCAGCTCGCCAGTGTAACCCTGGAAACAGTGGCATTTCAGCGCAAGGTAAGGCCGCCTCAGCTGGGATTGTTGGCCTGCAGGAACGCCACCAGTGCTTCCAGCGCCTGCAGCCTGGTGGCACTACGAGACAGCCAGTGATCTTCCTTCTTGAGCTCAACCATCTGGACGTTCTTGTGCGCGCGCGTCAGCGCATCAGCCATGAGCTTTGATTGTTCGAAAGGCACGACGGTGTCATCGCGACCGTGAATCAGCAGTAGCGGCGCCGTGATCGCGGCCACATGCGTCAGTGGCGACAATTCGCCGAGTGCTGGATCACCGGGCCCGGAAACACCGAAAAAGCGTTGCAGATACCGCTGGCCCGATCCCTTGTGGACATCGGTCTCAGACATGACGTGTTTGAGAAACCGCTGCAGATCGGAGATGCCAGCAATCGCAACCGCACAACGATAGACAGTAGGCTCCATGGATGCGCCCGCCAGCGCGGCATAGCCACCATAGCTCGCGCCAACGATGCACACGCGCTTTGAGTCGACCAGGCCTTTACCCGACAGGAAGCGCACGCCATCGGAGAGGTCGGTCTGCATCTTTCGACCCCACTCACCGTAGCCGGCGGCGGTAAATTCCGCGGATACCGAGGAACCCCGGAAATTGGGTTGCATTACCGCGTAGCCCTGCGCAGCCAGCGCCTGCGGCAACCAATCAAACTCCGCTGAATCTCTTTCCTCCGGACCACCATGTGGCAGTACCACCAGTGGCAGATTTTTTGCCTCACGACCGGGCGGCAGGGTCAGGTAGCCTGGGATCATCAGCCCGTCGCCCGCCGGGTAGTCGATCCGTCGCACCTCGGCGATGTTCTTCAAACCGCGGTAGACGGTGCCGATCGCGACGACTTTGACAGGATCAAGACTGACGTGGACGTAGCGAAGCCCGGCCCCGGGAGTTTGCAGCCGCACGATGAGCTTGAGTTGATCATCGCTCATTGAGACCAGTTCGGGATGCATGTCGGCGACGGCCTCGTAGACCGATTGCCAGGCCTTGCTGATCTTCGGATCGAAGAACTGGTAGCGGGGAAAGTCGACACCGATTGACGCACCAATGATGCGGTCCGAGAGGCGATCCAGCACTACACCCGTGTACTGCGCGCTGTCGGGCACCGGACTGACCTGTGTTCCACCTGCCAGCGAAACGCTTTGCCATACCAAATGGCCATCGACGGTTGAATCAATCCATATGCCATTGCCGTCGGGCGCTATGCCTTCGATCCACGGATACGCGAGCTTCGACTTCCCGGAAAGCACCGCACGCTGTTTGCCCAGGCCACCCAGATTGATGGACCAAGCGCCGTCCAATTCGGAGTGGGTCTCCGTAGCGACAATTGCACCGTCGACACCCAGCAGCCATTTGCTCGAGCCTACGTCGCCACGATCGACCACGGTGCCAGACGAAGCGCCGAGTGGAGTTCTAAGCAGCGTTGGCAATACCCACCGGGATTCGCCAAGAGAGACCGCTGGCGCCACAGACTCGCCTATGAGGTACGCCATGGTCCTGTCGCCAACGCGCCGAACCCTGGTTTCGCCCTCCACGTATCCGAATACCTGACCGCCTTCAGACTGCTCGAAAGAGATGTTCATGAGGTCGCGAATCTTTCCGTTCGACACCGTGAAGACGTACTGCTGAAAGAATTCCTGCCGACCTTCAAATTGCGCGTCCGCAAGCAGGGCGGTCGACGAAGCCTTGATCAGCAGATTGTCGTCGTCGGCCCAGCTGATATCCCGCACCTTCTGGTCTCCGGCGCTCACCGCCGCCACCTGGTGCAGATCCGATACCGCCGAGACAATGATCGCGGATTCTTCTTTCGCCGTTGTGGTTGCAAAAGCAAACCGCGTACCGTCAGGTGACAGCGCGACGTGATCCATGTACGGCAACTGGCCATAGACAGCCAATGGCGCGGGCACGGGCGCCGGCGCGGGATCGGCGGCCGCACCTGTCGCCAGGGCACACAGCATCACGGGCATCAGGCTCGTTGATGCAAAGCGCGAAGGCCTGGCAGGTGGAAACAGTGGCAATTCGGCTGGACTCAATGCTTGAGATAGGCCACATCAGCCACGGGATAGGCATCCAAAGTTCGAAACGACAGTGTCGTGCCCTTATCGAACGTCGCGAAGAAATTGTCGGCTGTTCCCTGAGAACTCACCACTGGCATTGCGAGCCTCGTCCAGCCACCGCGGTACGGCACGCCCGGACCGCCGATCTGATCGCGCTCCAGCCAGAAATAGTAGTGCCCAGAGATCGGGATCCGTAAGTGCTGGACGCCGAACTGCAATGGGTAAGCAAGCACAAAGTTCGGCTTCTCACAATCCGGACGGCAGGGCACTACCATCAAGCGGTTGTACTCATAAAGGTGATGGGCGTTGACCTCAAAGCGATCTCCATAACGCAGCGCGCGCGTCGGATAGAAGATCGTGTTATTGCCCTTGGCTACTGCGAAATTCACTGGTGGGCCCTGTCCACGCGCTGCATTCGCGGCCGCGCCGGAAAACACGAGTGCCAGCACACCCGCAACGGTCAGACCGGTATTCATCCTAAGGCCTCCTCGACCGCACCCGAATTGACCATACTCCTGCAATACACGCAGGGTCAATTAAGGGATCGAGGTGCGTAAGGCCTGAAGGTTGATGCGATCAGAAAGGCGCCAATACCCATGCCTGCCGCGCCAAGGTATAGCCATCCGTAGCTGGCGAACGCGTCGTAGATCAGACCACCGGCCAGCGGGCCGGTCGCCATGCCAAGACTCCCGGCCATCGCCGTTCCGCCGATAATCGTTCCCATCATTCGCAGCGGGAAATTCTCGCGCGCGAGCACCGCATAAAGCGGCATCACGCCGGCGTAGACGAAACCAAACACGGCCGCCACGGCGTAGAACGCGCCCAGCTCACGCACGAAGTAGTAGGCGAACGCCCCGCACGCCTGCAACAACAGTCCCGAGACCAGAACGCGCTTGGCGCCAAACCGGTCACCGAGCAAGCCGAACGCCACACGACCACCCAGGCCTGCCAGCCCTTCCAGGCTGTAGATCGAAACAGCAGCAACCAGCGGGATGCCGCAACTGATTGCGTAGCTCACCGTATGGAAGATGGGACCGGAGTGCGTGGCGCAACAGAAGAAATTCGTCAACATCAGCGTGATGAATTGCGGCGACCTGATCGCCTGCTGCAAGGTGATCCCCGCTTGCGGCTCAGCCACAGTTGCCGGCGTTGCGTTGTCAGCTTGCATCGCCGGTGGACGACGCACCAGCAATGACACTGGAATCATGATGACCGCGACGAGTACGGCGAGAATCTGCAGCGAGGTTCTCCAGTCGTGGCTGGATATGAGTTGCGCCGCCAATGGCGACATGGTCAACGGCGCCATGCCCATGCCAGCGGAAACGAGCGACACAGCGAGGCTCCGTCTTGCATCAAACCAGCCCGTTACGCAAGCCATCATGGGCGCAAAGATGGCCGCTGTGGAGCCACCGACTGCCACGCCGAAGATCAGCTGAAACTCACCGAGCGATGTGGCCCGGCTCGCCAACGCCATGGCCGCGGCCAGGACAATGGATCCCGTCAGCACTATCGGACGCGGACCGTAGCGGTCCGACAGGTTCCCCCACACGGCGCTCCCCAATGCCATGGTAAGAAAACCGAAGGTCATCGCGCTGGATATGCCGGTGATCGACCATCCGGTGTCCCGTGCGATGGGTCGCAGGAAAACTGGCAATGAAAACATGGCGCCGAAAGCGACGCAGCCCAAGAGGCCGCCTGCGGCAACGATTGCCCAGCGATAGCGAGATTCGCTCAATCTATGCTTCCCGTCTAACCGGTCCAGCGATTCGAGGGGCGGCTGGCCCCCACCGTCCCATTTTGCCCTTCGCCTACAGTGCTGTCAGCAGCGCGTGATCGCACACCTCAGGCGTGGCATTGGCCGGCCACGCGGGCAGGAACAGCTCCCGCCCCAGCTTCGGGCGGATCCTGCCGTAGGCTGCCTTGTCCTTTGCAAGGCAGGCAAAAGCCGCGTAATTGTTCGCATTCCACAGACTCTTGGGAAACCGCTTCATCATGTCGTCGAATCCCTCCTGCATGCGGAGCCATGAGACCCGTGATGCATCGAAGATCATGCAGTAACGTTCCCCTCCAATGCACTCATCGGCGTCATTGATACTCCAGTAGATGCGCGCGTAGCTTTCGCCTCCGAATCCTTTGGGCAAAGCATTTGCGCGCGCAACGGCGAACTGCTCTACCGCCGCATACGAGCCGCCCCACATGGGCAGCAGGCTGACCGCCATCTGCCGAGTCAGGGGATCAAAGGTCGGGTACTTCGCAATGCCCTCGTTATATACCTTGAGCAGTCGCTCCTTGCTCCAACCGAGGTCGCGACCAACGCGGATCTGCTCGGTATACCACAATGGGTTCACGATGCTGCGCTCCCGCGACGCTGTCAGGATTGCCTGCGCTTTGCGCAGCCGCTCGCCGAACAGTTGCGCACCCTCCTTTGAATCATCGCGCACACTGCTGCGCCGGCGTAGCACCTCGCCCATCGAGCGCCAATAGATGGACTCGACGATGGGTTCGCCCACGGACTGCGGCGAGCGCTGACGCCATTCGGCAAGCGCCGCCTCGAAATCCCTTGTGTGGCTGGCATTGTCAGTGAAGTAGAAACCCATGAAAGCGCCTGCCGTGTAGGCATGGAAGCTCCCATCGTCTGTTTGATCAAGGCGCGTAGCCACCTGCGCAAGTGTCGTGTCGAGTTCTTCGAAGGCCTTGGTCTCGAACAGCCAGGCATACCGATGACCGATCCACGAATCGGCCGCTGGGCCGTCGTTCACCCGCGGATTCCGCATCTGCTTGTATTCCGACGAAGGCAGTGCGGCCGCAACTTGCTGCGTGTACGCCAATCTCTGGTCACATATCTCAATGGGATTCTTGGGGAACCAGGCGATCTTGTAGATCGTGGTCCGCAGCCTGCTGCGTGCGCTCGCATAGGTCGGCTTGTCCCCTGCGATACAGGCCCAGGCCGCGTAATGATTCAGGTTCCAAAAGCTGTTGGGATAGCGCTGCGACATGTCCTCGAAGCCCTTCTTTATTCGCGGCCACGAGGCACCAGTTGCCGCGAAGAAATTGGAACTGGTCAGGCCCATCGTGTCTTGCAGCGTCAAGTAGAGACGCGTGTACAGCTCGGCCTGATTCTCTTTGGGTACGGTCACCACGGTCTTCTCGATGAAGGCCCGCTCCTGGTTGTGGTCGCCATACCACTTGGGTGCGAGGTAGTTGACCATTTCGCGAGGCAATGCGTGGAACTCGGGGAAGCGTTTCATACCTTCCTTGAGGATCGCCTCGACGCGCGGACGATCCCAACCGAGGTCGCGTCCGACTCGCATCATCTCGAGATACCAGAGCGGATTGACCGAGCTGCGCGCCTTGCTCTCGATAAGCACGTTTGCTGCTTGCGTCGCTCGCGTTTCGAAAAGCTCCATCCCAGCCGGGTTGACCTCGCCGGCGTATGTGTTACCACGCGCGGCCCAGGCCAATGCCCGCCAGGTTATCGCCTCGACAATCGGCTCCTCCGGCGAATCGGGCATCGCCTCCTTCCAGCACTTGATCGGCTCCATGGCGGCGGCATCACTGGTGCCGTACGCCTGGATGGTGTCCATGACGCTGGTGGCGATGGTCTCAAGTCGGAACGTTCCGTCGGGCAATTGCTCCCTGGTCTCCAGCAGGTAAGCCATGTCGCGCTCGAGGTTGTTGAGATTTCCGGTCTGCAGCTCGTCGAGGGCTCCCACTGGCGCGAGCAGGAATCCCCCTGGGCCATCCTGCGGCTTGATCCAGTTTTGCTGTGGTTTGGGTGTGAGTGGATGAAGGGTAGAAAGGTGTGTTTTCTCTTCGCAGGACCACGCGGGTGCGAGCGCGCACAAGATCCACGAAGCGAGTGCGAATGACAGCGTCTTTGCCATGGCCGATCCTCCGCGAACGGGGCGCAACGAGGTTGCGCAACTGGATCATCGCACGCCGGCCATGCAGCTGGGTTCTCAGGATTTCCTGGGTGTGACGCAATCGGCGGGCTCNNACCTGCCGCACTCTAAAATATGATGGGCAACGTTGACAGAAAATCGCACTGCGCGTTTCTGTAGCCTCCGGTCAGGGTCACGGTGCTGTCGTCCAGCTGCAGGATATTTTCGCCGCCGTCATAGGGAAGCCACTGCACTGCGCCCGATCCGTTCGGATCGCCGGTCGCCGCAAAGCGCGCCCAGTAGTCCATCATTTCATTGGAAAGTGCGGTCTCGGCGTCGCTCGGGGAGTAGGGAACTACGAGCGACCCCGTCTGCAGATTGCCGGAAACGAAAGGCAGTTCGGCTGTGTGGAAAGCCCGCACCGTATTGAGATTGGCGTCGTTCTCGTAGCGATGCGTAAACAGATATCGCCAGA
>PMNQ01000099.1:0-20495 GCA_003162555.1 Gammaproteobacteria bacterium
CAGGCAAGGCGCGAGGAGAGAAGTTTGGTTATTCCAAATGAACGACGAGCAACGCTGCATGGCGGCTTTGGGGGCACAACCCCCTTCAAACGCAGACACAGCGGTCGCATTGGAACCGCAGACCCTTCGTTACAGGCGGACGGGGCCAGCAGGCCCAAGGACTGTGTTGCGCCTCGCTCATGGGCATTCAGCACACATCGCTCGGCGCGCCTGGTCCTTGGGCCTGCTGGCCGCCGTCGCAGCGACCCCATAAGTGCTAACAGGCCCTAGGACACAGCATCGATGCGATCGCTTCTAGGCGTCGTCCATCTGCTGGGCTCGGTGCTGTCGCTGTTCTCGATCCTGTTTCTGGTGCCTATTGCGATTGCGCTGATCTACCACGAGCCCGCGATCACTACGTTTGCTGAAAGTGCGGCACTCACGCTCGCGACGGGCCTCGCGATCCGCACGCTCACGCTCCGCTTCCGCACCGAACTCAAGGCCCGCGACGGCTATCTGCTCGTCACGCTGACCTGGGTGGCGCTGGCGGCGCTGGCGACGGTGCCGCTGCTCATGCTGCTGCCCGGCCTGTCGTTCACGCATGCTTTCTTCGAAGCCATGTCGGGACTGACGACCACCGGCGCGACCGTGCTCTCGGGCCTCGACACGCTGCCGCGCTCGGTGGTGATCTGGCGCCATGCGCTCAGCTGGCTGGGCGGCATGGGCATCATCGTCATGGCGGTTGCGATCCTGCCGCTGCTCGGCATCGGCGGCATGCAGATGTACCGCGCCGACACGCCCGGCCGCGCCAAGGATGCCAAGCTCGCGCCGCGCATCGCGCAGACCGCGCAATTGCTGTGGTTCGTATACGCGGGACTCACCGCGCTGTGCGCGCTGTGCCTGCGCGGCGCCGGCATGGGCTGGTTCGACTCGATCTGCCACGCGTTCTCGGCGCTGTCGCTGGGCGGATTTTCCACCCACGACGCCAACGTGGCTTTCTTCAATTCGCCGCTGATCGAGGCGGTGCTCGGCGCGTTCATGCTGCTCGCGGCGATGAACTTCGCGACGCATTTTCTTGCGCTGAGCAAGGGCCAGGCCGGCACCTACAGCCGCGACCCGGAAGCGAAATGGCTGGTGCTGTGGATCGCCTTCAGCTGCGTGGGTGTGAGCATCCACGTGTGGCTGAGCCACATCTATCCCGACTACGCCACGACACTGCGCTACGTGAGCTTCAACCTGGTGTCGGTCGCGACCGGCAGCGGACTGTACAGCGCCGACTACGGCCGCTGGCCGGTGTTCGCGCCGATGTGGATGCTGTTCCTGAGCTGCGTGTGCGCCAGCAGCGGCTCCACCGGCGGCGGCATCAAGGTGTTCCGCGCGCTGGTGCTGCTCAAGCAGTCGGCGCGCGAGATGTTCTCGCTGGTGCATCCGCAGGCGGTCGCGCCGCTGAAGATCGCCGGGCAGCTGGTTTCGAACCGCGTGGTGTTCTCGGTGCTGGCCTTCATCTTTCTGTATTTCATCACCATCGTGGTGCTGACCTTCGCGCTGCTGATCTCGGGCCTGGATTTCCTCTCGGCCGTCAGCGCGATCATCGCCAGCATCAACAACGTCGGCCCAGGCTTAGGCGCGGTCGGACCCGGCAGCACCTACGGACATCTCAACGACTTCCAGTTGTGGATGTGCACCGCGGCGATGTTCCTCGGCCGCGTCGAGATCTTCACGGTGCTGATCCTGTTCACGCCGACGTTCTGGAGAAAATGAGCTCACGCTTTCCCGGCCTGCGTGTGCGCTGGGTGATGCTCGCCTACCTGTTCGGTTTTGCGTTCGTTGCGTACATGCAGCGCACCAGTTTCACCGTGGCCGCGGCGCAGATGATGCCCGAGCTTGGCATCTCGCAGATGCAGCTCGGTTGGTTGATGACGGGTTATCTCATCGCGTACACGATAGGTCAGCTCCCAGGCGGCGTCTTCGGCCAGTGGATCGGTGCGCGCCGGGCGCTGCTCATCACGGGCCTGGTCGGCCTGGCAGCGACCATTGTGACGCCGCTGGCGCCGGCGCTGTTCTCAGGCGTGGCGCTGCTGGCCGTGCTTATGCTGACCCGCGTGGTTTTGGGTATCGCGCATGCGCCGCTGTTTCCGGTCTCGACCGGCGTGATCGAATCCTGGTTTCCGGTCGGGCGCTGGGGCTTTCCGAACGGCTTGCAGGTCTCCGGCCTGCAACTGGGCTCCGCGGCCGCGACGCCGATGATCGCCTTCATGATGCAGGCCTACGGCTGGAAACACTCCTTGCTGTGGACCTCGCTGCCGGCGCTGTTGCTGATCGTGCTGTGGGGCCGGTACGGGCGTGACAGACCCGCGCAGCACGCTGGCGTGTCGGACGCGGAACGCGCCGAACTCAGGGACAATACAGCTGCACCTGCCGCGGCCAGCGTCAGTCTCAAGGATCTGCGCCGCGTGCTGGCAAATCGTGACGTGCTGCTGCTGGCGATCTCGTACACAATCATGTGCTACGTGTTTTATCTGCTCGGTAGCTGGTGTTTTCTGTACCTGGTGCAGGAACGTCATCTGTCGATACCGCAGAGCGGCCTGCTCGGAAGCCTGCCGTTCATCGCCGCCGCGATCGGTGCGGGCGTGGGCGGCAAGTGGGCCGATCGGCTCGCGTTGCGATATGGCTTGCGCATCGGCTACCGCGCGATCCCGTTGGTCGCGCTGCCGCTGGCCGGAGTGCTTTTGCTGATCGGAGTCGAAGCCACGAGCCCGTACTGGGCGGTCGCCGCGCTATCGCTCGCCTACGGGGCGGTCGAGATGACCGAAGGACCGTATGGAGCCGCAGCGACCGCGGTCGGCCGCGAGCAGACCATGGCCGCATTCGGCGTCGTCAACACAGGCGGAAATCTGGGCGGCATCATCGGCACGCCAATGGTTGCGTGGTTCTCTTCCCATCACGCCTGGACGGCGGCGTTCGTCACCGGCACGGTGGCCGCGATCGTCAGCGGCGTCATGTGGTTTTGGATCGACGCCGGCCGCCCGGTCAGCGCCCGCCAGGCGGACTGAGCACAGGGACACACGTGATGCACAGACGCGAATTGCTGGGTCTGGGAGTTTCGATCGGCGCGCTTGCCTCAAGTGGCCGTATCGCAGCGGGAGCGGCAGATGTCGCGGGCACCACGAAACCGGCGCCAACGGGCCCTTACTCCCGCTGCTTCGAGTTGCTTGACCGGTACGTCGCGCAACACATGAGGGAGATGAACATCCCAGGCATGACGCTCTGTCTTGCCGATGCGAACGGCGTGCAGCGCGTCTGCGACTACGGACTCGAGGATCTGGAGCACCGAACTGCGCTTGCGCACGGGAAACTGTTCCAGATCGGTTCGATCAGCAAGTCATTCCTGTCGCTGTGCCTGATGCAGCTGCGTGATGAGGGCCGTTTCGATCCACACCGGCCGATCAATGAATACCTGCCCTGGGTGCGCTACGACGGCTTCGACAAACCGATCACCGCCCACGATCTGATGACGCATTCGGCCGCACTGCCGGATGGTCCGATGTTCCCGCCGGATCCGGCCTTTCGTTATCGGGCCACTGCCGCAGCCGGCTCATTCTTTCATTACTGCAACATGGGCTGGGCGGCGCTCGGCTACTTCGTGGAGAAAATTGACAACCGCCCACTGGCGGCGACGCTGCGCGAGCGCATCTTCACGCCGCTCGGCATGGATGCGACCGAGGGCTCGATCAACCTCGACATCCTCCCGCGCGTGGCGATGAGTTACCAGCCCCTGCGCAACGATCGGCCGTTCCCGCGCCGGGGCGCGCTGGTCCAGGGCGCACCCATTGTCTATGCGGCGGGGGACGGTTGCATCGTCTCAACGGCGCATGACATGGGAAAATATCTGCAGCTGCTGATCAACCGTGGCGAAATCAAAGGCGAAGGGCACAACGGGCGGCGCCTGGTGTCGCCGGCCGGATTCGAGCTGTTCACTCATCCACATATTGCGGCCGAGGATTTTGGGCCCGGAGCTTTTTACGGCTATGCGCTGGCCATCGACCAGCTCGATGGTCATACGCGTCTTTCACACACCGGCGGCATGGTCTCATTCTCATCGGCGCTGCAGGTGGATGCCGATGCGGGCGTTGGCGCATTCGCCTCGATCAATGCAATACAGGGTGGCCGTCCCTCGCAGGTAGCCGAGTATGCCCTTCAGCTCATGCGTGCCTGCCGAGAAAATTCGGCGCTGCCGAAATTTCCGGCTGCCTCGCCAGCACTCAAGGTCGCCCATGCGGTCGATTACGCCGGCGTGTACACGGGGACAGACGGACGTTCGCTTCAGATCATCGCTGATGGCGATCGCCTGTACCTGCTGCATCGGAACTCGCGCGTGCCGCTCGAACCCTCCGAAGATTCCGAAAACGCCTTCATCGCGCAGCATGACGACTACGCGCACTACGCGTTGCTGTTTACGCGCGGCGGCACGGACGGCAAAGGCCCGGTGATGGAAGCCGGTTGGGGCGAAGACTGGTACGCCGCGCCGAACTACCAGGGTTCGCGCGAATTCCACGCACCGGCGGAATGGTCGCGTTACACCGGCCATTACCGCACTGAAGATCCCTGGGTCGGGAGTGTGCGCGTCGTGTTGCGCGCCGGACGGCTCTGGTTCAACGGCGTTACCCCACTCGAGCCCGCGGCCGACGGCCGTTTCTACCTGCGCGACGCGCCCACCAGTCCGGAGTGGCTCGGCTTCTCCGACTTCGTGAACGGGGATCCCATGCTGCTGCATTACTCCGGCTACGTGCTGCAGCGAGTCTGAGGCCGGCAGGCTCAAGCAACCGCTGATCCGATCCCGGTGCTAGCATCTGCCAATGCCCGCGCCGCAACCCGCCGTCAGCGAACAGATATTCCAGGCAGCCGGGCGCCAGGTCGAACGCCACAGCGCCGAGCTGAAGAAAGAACTGCGGCTCGGCGACCTGGTCAGCATCCAGATCCTGAATGTGGTCGCGTTCACGTGGATCGGCACGGCCGCGCAGGTGGGTCCTTCGCACCTGGTGTTCTGGCTGCTGGGCATCTCGCTGTTCTACATTCCATCGGGCATCGTGGTCGCGCATCTCGCGCGGGAAATGCCGCTGGAAGGCGGGCTGTATCAATGGACCAAGCTGCGCTTCGGGCCACTGGTGGGATTCCTGGTCGCGATGAACATCTGGCTCAACAACGTGTTCCTGTTCCCGACGCTCAGCCTCGCGATCCTGCAGATGGCGGCCTATGCGCTGGGGCCGGAGGCCGGCTGGATCGCGGGGAACAAGCTCGCGATTTTGGGGATGAGCCTTGCGACCACCTGCGGCCTGATGCTGGTGGCCTGGCGCGGCCTCAAGGTCGGCAAGTGGGTCAACAATGTCGGCGGACTCGGCTTCGTGCTGCTGTTCGTGATCGTGATCCTGGCGGCGCTCCCGCGCTGGCTCGGCGGCAGCTCTGTGACGACGCCGGTCTCGCTGGCGGTGCCTGCGCTGTCGCTGATGAATCTGAACCTGCTGGGCAAGATGGGGTTCGGCGCGCTGTGCGGCGTCGATGCCGTGGCCATCTTCGCCGGCGAATGCCGCAGCGCCGACACAGCGAAACTCATCCGCCGCTCCATCTGGGTATCAGCGCCGCTGATCGGCCTGATGATGATGCTGGGCACCGCAAGCGTGCTGGCCTTTGCGCGCCCCGACGCCATCGACCTGATCGCACCCGGCATCCAGGTGCTGAACAGCAGTTTTCCACGGCTCGTCGCGCTCGCGGTCACGCTGCTGATCGTCGCCACAGTGGCGCAGAAGTCGTTCTACTTCAGCGTCATGGTCCGCATGCCGATGGTCGCCGGCTGGGATCACCTGCTGCCGGCGTGGTTCAGCCGCCTCGATGGGCGTTACCGCACGCCGGTCGGCTCGGTATTATTCGCAGGCGCGGTCATCATGGTGCTCACGCTCATGGCGATCTGGGGTGCGGGAATCCAGGAGGCGTACCAGTTGCTGCTCAACGCTTCGTTGCTCTGCTTTGCCGGCGCGTACCTGGCGATGTTCGCGATCCCGCTCCTGGCGCACGGCGGCAGACCCGGCTGGGGCGTGCGCCTGGCGGCGGCATCGGGCTTGCTGATGACGCTGCTGTTCGTGGTGCTGTCCGTGTTTCCGATCGTCAGGGTGGACAACGCCGGCGCGTTCGCGGCGAAGCTGATCGCCGTCATCGGTGGGTTGCAGTGCGCCGGTGCGCTGTACTTCTGGCGCGCCCGGCGCGCCGTTGGCGCGCATCAATCAGCCGCGTTGGCTGGATGAGCGGCAGGATGCGTCAATGACCTTTCACGCCGATCGACATGTGCATGTTCTGATCATC
The DNA here is from genome assembly GCA_003162555.1 of Gammaproteobacteria bacterium. Classification (GTDB taxonomy): domain Bacteria; phylum Pseudomonadota; class Gammaproteobacteria; order Steroidobacterales; family Steroidobacteraceae; genus FEN-1191. Next base: position 6,334 of record PMNQ01000099.1, read on the forward strand.
GGCGGCGGCGCGATCGGCACCGCGCTCGCCTACCACCTGGCGCGTGCCGGCCGCAAAGACATATTGCTGGTCGAGAAGGCGCAGCTCACGCACGGCTGCACCTGGCACGCGGCCGGGCTCGTCGGCCAGTTGCGCGGCAAGAAAAACCTGACGCGCCTGATGCAGAACTCGGTCGCCGTGTTCGACCGGCTGGAGCAGGAGACCGGCCAGGCGATCTCGTGGAAAAAAGTGGGGAGTCTGCGGCTCGCCGGCAGCAAGTCCCGCTGGAGTGAAATCCGCCGCTCGATGGGTCAGGCGAAAAGCTTCGGCGTGGAGTGTCACGCGCTGTCCGCGGCCGAGGCGAAAAACCGCTTCCCTTTCATCAGCGCCGATGGCATCGAGGGCGCGGCCTTCATCCCGGGCGACGGTTACATCGATCCGTATTCGCTGGCGATGGCCTATGCGAACGGAGCGCGCGCGAACGGCGTAAAGATCGAACAGGGCGTGTGCGTCGAGAGCATCGCGCTCGACGGGCGCCGCGCCGTGGGCGTGGCCACGAACACCGGCACAATCGGCTGTGACATCCTGGTGAACTGCGCTGGGCTGTGGGCGAAGCGCGTCGGGCGCATGGCTGGCGTCGAGCTTGCCGCAGGCATCGTCGAGCACCAGTATTTTCTCACCGAGAAAAAACTACAGTTCGACGCAGGCCTGACCACGCTTCGCGATCCGGACAACAATTTCTACCTGAAGCCCGACACGGGTTCGTTCGCGATCGGCGGCTGGGAAGATGGTTCGCGCGGTTTCCACCGCGGACTTCCGCCCTTCTCCTTTGCGCGTGAACTGCTGCCGCCCAACATGGACCGGCTCGAACTGTTCGCGCTGCCCGCTGCAACGCGGCTGCCGGTGCTGAACGAAATCGGCATCCAGACCGTGATCAACGGGCCGATCCCGGTGTCGGCCGATGGCGAGCCCTTGATCGGGCTGGCGCCGGGGCTCGATAATTTCTACGTTGCCTGCGGCTTTACGGCTGGCATAGCCGCCTCGGGCGGCGCGGGCCTCGCGCTTTCGAACCTGATCCTGCATGGCGATGCCGGCATGGATCTTTGGCCCTTCGACGTGCGCCGCTTCTCGAGCGTGCAGGCGCAGCCGCGTTATCTGGAGAAGCGTGCCATCGAAGCCTATGGCGCGTATTACAAGATTCACTGGCCGGTCGAGGAGGTTGAATCCGCGCGCAACCTGCGGCGCTCCGCCGTACACGAAAACCTGCGGCGCGGCGGCGCGGTGTTCGGTACCAAAGCGGGATGGGAGCGCCCCAACTGGTTCGCGCCGGCCGGCACGAGCGCGCACGATGCGCCCGCTTTCGAGGGCAAACCCAACTGGTTTGAGCCGGTGGCCGCTGAGCTTGCGGCAATCCGCCAGCGTGCGGCACTGATCGATCAGAGTTCGTTCGCGAAGTTTGAGATTAGTGGCGCCGGCGCCGAGGCCGCGCTGCAGCGACTCGCCGCGAACGATCTCGGGGGGCCAGCGGGCAAAGCTGTCTATACGCAGCTGTGCAACACGCGCGGCGGCATCGAAGCCGACGTGACGCTGATCCACGACCGGCCAGAGCATTTTTTCCTGGTGACTGGCTCAGGCTTCGGCGTGCGCGACTCGGGCTGGGTGGCGCAGCATCTGGACGGCGGCGTCAGCATTCGCGAAGTCACCAACAGCTATGCCACGCTGAACCTCTGCGGGCCGAAGGCGCGCGAGATCCTGCAATCGGTCAGCGACGACGACCTGTCCAACGAGGCGTTTCCTTTCCTCGGCGCGCGGCGGATTGATGTTGGCGACGCGAGCGCCCTGGCGGTGCGTATCGGCTACGTCGGCGAGCTGGGCTACGAACTTTACATACCGCAGGAGTACGCGGCCGGCGTGTACGAGACGTTGTGGGAAGCGGGCCAGCCACACGGCATTGCCAACGCCGGGTATCGCGCCATTGAATCGGCGCGCCTCGAGAAGGGATATCTGTACTGGTCCGGCGATATTTCGCCCGACTACAATCCGTACGAAGCCGGGCTCGGCTTCTGCGTGGCGCTGGGCAAGGGTGATTTCATCGGCCGCTCGGCGCTGCTCACAGCCAAGAGCGAGGGCGTCGCGCGCAAGCTGTGCTCGTTCACAATCGAAGGATTCGCGCCCCTGCACGGCGGCGAAGCGATCATTCACGCGGGTGAAGTGGTCGGCTCGACCAGCAGCGCCGGCTACGGCCACACGCTGGGCAAGACGATCGCCTTGGGCTACCTCCCCGCGGCATTGGCGGCCGAAACCTCGTTCACCATCGAAGCGTTCGGCAAAGGCTACGCAGCAACGCGCGGACCGCGCTGCCTCTACGATCCGAAAATGGAACGGCTGAGGACTTAAGCATGGACGATCGAGGTGTCGCGCGGGCGCGGCAGGTCATCGAGTCCCTGGCGCTGTTCGCGCAGGCCGATCGTGGCGCAATCCGCATAACGCGGTTGGGTGGCACTACAAATCTGGTGTTCCGCGTCGACGACGGCGCCGCGCACTACGTGCTGCGGGTGCCGGGCAAGGGCACCGAGGAATACATCAACCGCACGCACGAAGCGCACGCGGCACACGAAACGGCGCGCGTCGAGGTCAGTCCTGCGGTGCTGCAATTCGACCTCGCCACCGGCGTGATGGTGACGCGGCTGGTCGAGGACGCCGTGACCATGACGCCGGAGAAATTCCGCAGTCTCAGCGAAGCGCCTGCGCGCGCCGGCGCCGTGCTGCGCAGGCTCCACAATTCAGATGCCGTGTTCAGTTTCCGCTTCGAGCTGTTCGCGATGATCGACGACTATCTGAAAGTGCTGGCGGGCAAAGAGACTGCGCTGCCGGCGGGCTACCACGATGTGGTGCAGGAAGCCGGCGTGGTGCGCGGCGCGCTCGATGCGCACGCATTGCCGATGGCGGCCTGTCACTGTGATCCGCTGTGCGAAAATTTCCTCTATGCCGGCGAGCGCATGTGGCTGGTCGACTGGGAATACTCGGGGATGAACGATCCGCTGTGGGATCTGGGCGACCTGTCGGTCGAAGCCGGGTTCGACGCGGCGCAGGACGAGCAGATGATGCGCGCTTATTTCAGCGGCGAGGCGCGTCCCGCCGATCGCGGCCGTATCGTCATTTACAAAGCCATGTGCGATCTGCTGTGGACGCTGTGGGGCCTGATTCAGCACGCCAACAGGAATCCCGCCGATGATTTCTGGGCTTACTCGATCGGGCGTTTCGAACGCTGCAAGCAACTGATGGCGGCGCCAGACTTCCACCGACATGTTGGCAATGTACTGAAGGCTTGAGACTAGAGCGGCAGATTAATCTCGAAGCGCAGCCCCTTGCCAACGCCGTCGCTGTGGGCCGCGATGCTGCCGCCGAGCGCATTCAGCGTGTTCGCGCACCAGTGCAGACCGCGCCCTGCCGAACCCATGCTGGGCACGGCCGTGGCACCAGGCGCGACCTTAGCGCCAGGCGCGGTCGCCGGTTCCTTCTGGAACAGCATGCGCAACTGGTCCGCACTTAAGGCTCCGCAGTCCTGGCTGACACTCATCTGCAGCACGCGCCGCCCGTTTGCGGCGAGCAGTTTCGCGGCGATGCCAAAGCGCGTGCGCGCCTGTCCCGCCTGTTCCGCGCAAGTCGCGGCATACTGCGCGAGCTCCTGCAGCACCAGCGCCAGCGTCGTGCTGGGAAGCGAGAGCGTGCCGAGCGAGGCAACGCCGGGCGCCACATCCAGCGCCAGGCGCTCGCGCTGCGCCGGAATGAGCCGCGCCAGACTCCGCGCCACCAGCTCCGCCGGCGTGATCGGCTGCAACACCGGACCAGCCCGCGGCTGCGCGTGCTGCCCGGCGAGCACCGAGTGGATCACGCCGGTATGACCGACGACCTGTGCGAGTGATTCGCCCGCCCGCTCGCGCGCCACACCCAGCTCCTTCACCAGCAGTTCCAGGAATTGCCGCAGGTCGCGCTGCCGCTCTGGATCGGCGGTGCCGCGCAGGAATTCTTCCAGCGTGCGCTGCAGTTCGTCCACCGGCATCGCGTCCAGGTGTTGGCGGAGTGCTGCGACGTTGACCGACAACGGCGTCATCGCATTGCCGAGGTTGTGCAGTACGCCGCTGGCATTCTCCGCCGCGCCCGATTCGAACGAGCGATCGACGAGCTCACGGCGCGAATCGGCGAGCCGCCCGACCATGTCGTCGAAGGCGTGCGCCAGCTGGCCGAGTTCGTCGCTGCGGTTGTAGTTGAGGCGCGAGGAAAGATCATCGGCTGCGGCTATTTGCTGCGCATGATCAGTCACGCTGGCCAACGGATTGAGCACTATGCGGCCGAGCAGCACCAACAGCACCAGCAGCACGACGCCGCCGGCCAGGCTCAGCATCAGCGTCGAGTAACGTACCGCCACATTGCCGTGGCTCGAAATCGTGCGCGGCACGCTGATACCAAGCACCAGCAGCGGCCGGCCCGAGAGATTAGCAAACCCGAGCTCCATGCGCGTGGTGGTCTCGGTCTCGATCAGATGTGCGCGCCCGACCTGCGGAGTCGCGCCTGCTGCCGCGCTGACCGCACTGACCGCGCTTGCATCGCCGTCCTTGTCCCACAGGCGCATGTCGAGCGCCACCTGCGCCTGCCGGCCAATGCGCTGCAGCTCGGCGTTGTCGAGCATGCGCCCGATGATCACCATGCCGCGCGACGGACCCTTGTTGAAGCCGTCCAGTATCGGCGCGCCTGCGGCCAGCATCACGCCTGAATCCGTGTCGATCAGTCCGCTGATCTGCGTGCCGCGCGCGCGCGCCTCCACCCACAATGGCTCGAGCTGCCCGGTGCGGTTGAGGCGGATTGCGATCTGCTTGCCGCTGGCGGGATCGAAGGCGCGGCTCCAGTCGTAACGGCCGTCCTGCGTGAGCACGGCGAGGTAGTCCACCTTGAGCGAGTGCACCGCCGCGTCCGTCAGGTTGGCCTGCGCGAACGCCCGGTTGTGGTCGCGCATGTAGACCCAGACTTCGGCCCAGTTGCCCCAGTCGGAAGTCATGGCGTCGAGCGATTCCAGTTCGCGGTCGACCGCCAGTTCGACGCGCTGCATGTCGGTCTGCGCGCTGGCGCGTTCGAGGTCCACAAAGCGCGGCAGCATCAGCCGCTGCTGAATGGTCCACTGCGCCGCGATCAGCACGGCGAGCAGCAACGCCAGCAGGATGGTCACCCTGGCACGAACACGCATCGGGAATTTCCAGGCGCGGGAAGGCTAAAGTTCCGGCTGCATTCAAGTATCACAACCACCGTGGTGTATCAATCAACCGCAATCCGGCAGCGCATCTAACCGTTAAGTTTTTCTGATGTCTCAGTCAGTGATTGCGTTCGCAGTTGCGGAGGCCCCCGCGCAATATCTCAGTCACTGAAACGGACTCATCACGAACTGCAACTTTTGGATTGGTGGTGGGTTCACTGGACATAGAGTTTTTAACCCGATTTGACAGGAGAAACATCATGAACACGCACAAGAGCCTTGGTTTCCTCGCCGCCGTCCTCGTTACGGTGATCCAGGTGGTGATTTTCGCGACTTCGACCGCGGCCGTAGCGGCCTGGAGAAGGGCGCATGCCGGCCCTTCTTCACAAGTCGATCATTGGCCCGCTGGTCGCCACGCGGGCCTGGTCGAAACGGATCTTCGCCCGCAGGCAGACCAGGGAACTGCGGGCCCTGCGGCGCCGGGTCGAAGCGGCCCGGCTTGGGGTGATCTCGCCTGGTTGAATTCCCCTGAACTCATCCGTGATGGATGTAGTTCTCCAACTGCTCGATCGTCTGCGCCTGCTCGGCCAGTACCGCACGCACCAGATCGCCGATCGACAGCATCCCCAGCACCCGACCGCCCTCCACCACCGGCAGATGGCGCACGCGCCGGTCGGTCATGATCTGCATGCAGTGTTGGGTGGTCGCGGATGGTTCGACAGTAATGACCTGCGCGGTCATGATCTGGCCGACGGGCGTGTCGCTCGATGAACGGCCCAGGAGTATGACTTTGCGAGCGTAGTCGCGCTCCGAGAGGATGCCGGCGAGTTTGTCGCCCTCCATCACCAGCAACGCACCGACGCCGTGTTCGGCCATCGCGCGTATCGCCTCGAGCACCGGCGCGTCGGGCGCGACGCTGAAAATGCCCTTGGGCTTCCGGCCCAGTAATTGCGCTACCGTAGCCATCGCTCCCTCCCCAGACTTGAGCCCGCCCTGATTTAGGCTGCCTGCCTCAGGCCGTCTCGACGATCAGCACCACTCCCTCAACCGATTTGACGCGCACCGGTGTGCCGGCCGGCAGATCCGGACCGCGTACTTTCCAGAAGCCATCGCCCACGCGCGCCTTGCCCGAGCCCTGCACAATCGGCTCGCTGAGCACGCACACCTGGCCGATGTACTGCGCCGAGCGCTGGTTCAGCCGCGGCAGCTCGGAAGTTTCCGGATGTTCGCGCTTCCAGTAGCGCCAGAAGGCCAGTGCACCAATCGACAGCGCGCCGAACATCACCAGCTGCAACTGCCACGGAATAGGGATCACGAGCAGCAGCGCGCCGACCACGGCAGCCGCAGCTGCGAACCAGATGGCAACGGCCCCGGGCACCATCGCCTCGACGATGCCCAGCAGCGCCGCGGCAATCCACCAATGCCACCACTGCAGACTGGATACGAAGTTGATCATCGCTTGAGTTCCGCTAGCGCGTTACCACAGGTGCCACGGGTGACTTGATCGCGTCCCTGGCCAGCTCGGCGATGCCGCCGACCGAAGCCAGCAGTCCCGAGGCCTCCACCGGCATGAAGTACACCTTCTGGTTGGGCGAAGTTGCAAAAGCCTTCAGCGCCTCGGTGTATTTCTGCGCGACGAAATAATTGAGCGCCTGGACATTGCCCTTGGAAATGGCTTCAGACACCATCGCAGTAGCCTTGGCTTCCGCTTCGGCGGTGCGCTCGCGCGCTTCGGCAGCACGGAACGCGGCTTCCTTGGCGCCTTCGGCTGACAGCACGGCCGCCTGCTTCTCGCCCTCGGCCTTGAGGATTGCGGCCTGCCGGAAACCCTCGGCCTCGAGGATGTTGGCGCGCTTGTCACGCTCGGCCTTCATCTGCCGGCCCATCGAATCGATCAGGTCCTGCGGCGGCTGGATATCCTTGATCTCGATGCGCGTGACCTTGATGCCCCAGGGCATGGTGGCGTCATCGACCACGCGCAGCAGCCGGTGGTTGATGTCGTCGCGCTTCGAGAGCGTCTCGTCCAGATCCATCGCACCGACCACGGTGCGGATGTTGGTCATCGTCAGGTTCACGGTCGCGAGCCGCAGGTTGTCGACCTCGTAGGCCGCCTTGGCCGCATCCTGCACCTGGTAGAACACCACGGCATCGANNAGCACCTGCTCCATCATGTTCATGCGCCGGCCGACACGCTCGAAGAAGGGCGTGATCAAGTGGAAACCCGGTTCCAGCGTCTTCTTGAATTTGCCGAAACGCTCGAGCGTGAACTGGAAGCCCTGCGGCACGGTGAGCCATGCCTTGGACACGAACACCAGCACCGCGACCACGATCGCGATCGGCACGAAATTGATATTCAACCCGAACATGAGAGGCACTCCGGCGGCAGGGGGCCGCGCTGCCAATCAGCATACACCCGCCGGCAAGGGGCGGCGTAAAGGGGTGGCGTAAGGTGCCGTCGGCGCAGGAAATTAAGCGCTCAGGCGCCTTTTCTTGAGGTGCACCAGCAGTATGGACACCGCCACCGGCGTCACGCCCGGCACGCGTGCGGCCTGGCCGAGCGTTGCGGGCCGGATCTCGCGCAGTTTTTGCCGCACTTCGTTCGACAGCCCGGCGAGCGCGCCGTAATCGAGGTCCTGCGGGAGCGGCGTATGTTCGTTGCGCCGGGCCCGCTCGATCTCCTGCTGCGCGCGCTCGATGTAGCCGTTGTAGCGGGCCCGCACCTCGAGCGCCGTGCGCAGTTGCGGCGCGAGGCGATCGTCGGTCAGGTCGGCAGTGGCGCACTCCGCCAAGCCCGCGGATTCGGGGGCGACTTCGGTTTCGTTCCGCTGGATCAGCGCCAGCACGTCATCGTAGCCGACGCCCGGACGGCGCAGCAGTTCCATGGCGCTCAAGTCACGGCTCAGCGTTTCGCCGCCCAGCACGCGCGCGCACCAGGCGGGGTCCGCATCGGCGGCGCGGATGCGCCGCGACTCGAGGCGCGCGGCCTCGCGGCCGATGGCCGCATGCTTGGCCTCGTAAAAGCGCCAGCGCTCGTCGTCCACGAGGCCCATTGAGCGGCCGGCCGGCGTGAGGCGTTCGTCCGCGTTGTCTTCGCGCAGCAGCAGACGATGTTCGGCCCGGCTGGTGAACATGCGATAGGGCTCGGCGGCGCCCTGCGTGACCAGGTCATCGACCAGCACGCCGAGGTAAGCCTCGCTGCGAGCCGGAATCCACGGCGCCTCGGCACGCGTCGCGCGCGCCGCGTTCAGCCCGGCGAGCAGGCCCTGCGCGGCCGCCTCTTCGTAGCCGGTGGTGCCGTTGATCTGGCCAGCAAAGTAAAGGCCGGCGACGCACTTTGTTTCCAGCGAAGCGCCAAGGTCGCGCGGATCGAAATAGTCGTACTCGATGGCGTAGCCCGGGCGCGTGATGTGTGCGCGCTCGAAGCCGGCGATGCTGTGCACGAAGCGCTCCTGCACGTCGTACGGGAGGCTGGTGGAGATGCCGTTCGGATAGATCTCGTGTGTATCCAGTCCTTCGGGTTCGATGAAAATCTGATGCGATTTTCGATCGGCGAAACGCTGCACCTTGTCCTCGACCGAAGGGCAGTAACGAGGGCCCACGCCCTCGATCACGCCGGTGTACAAAGGCGACCGATCAAGCCCCGAACGGATGATCTCGTGCGTCCGCTCATTAGTATAGGTTATGTGACAATCAACCTGTCTTGGGTGGTTATTGACCCGTCCCAGAAACGAAAACACCGGCATTGGCGAATCGCTGGACTGCGGTTCTAGCTGCGAATAATCGACGCTTCGGCCATCGATGCGGGGAGGCGTTCCGGTCTTCAATCGGCCGGTGCGGGGCATGCGTTCACGAAGTTTCACGGCCAGTGCGTTCGAGGGCGGATCCCCTGCGCGGCCGCCCTGGTAGTTATCGAGTCCGACGTGAATTCGTCCGCCGAGGAAAGTGCCTACGGTCAGCACGACGGCGCGCGCGCCGAACACGATGCCGGTAGCCGTGACCACGCCGCGCACCGTCTCGCCTTCAAGCACGAGGTCGGCCACTTCCTGCTGGAACAGTGCAAGGCGCGGCTCGCTGTCGATGAGCGCGCGCATGGCGCGTTTGTAGAGCTGCCGGTCGGCCTGCGCGCGCGTCGCGCGCACCGCCGGTCCCTTGCTTGCATTGAGCGTGCGCCACTGGATGCCGGCCAGGTCGGCGGCGCGCGCCATCGCGCCGCCGAGCGCGTCGATCTCGCGCACCAGATGGCCTTTGCCGATGCCGCCGATAGCCGGGTTGCAACTCATCGCGCCGAGCTGCTCGATGTTCTGTGTCAGCAGCAACGTGCGCGCGCCACTGCGCGCCGCGGCCAACGCGGCCTCGCAGCCAGCGTGGCCACCACCTACTACAATGACTTCAAAATTCTCGTGGTTCCGCATGTAGTGGGCGCCGCCTGTATGTGCTACCGGTCGGAACGCAGGATGGCCCTGATCCGCAGCGTGTCCTGATCGAACACGGCAATCAGCGGCGGGCCCTGCCCGGTCATGATCATCGTCACCGGCAGGTCCGGATTGAACCCGCGCGCGAGCATTTTCGCCCGCAGCAGCGGCTTGGACTTGCGCAGGCGGATGTCGCCCTGCTTGTCCACCAGCAGCAGGTGGGCGCGCAGCTTCGGCAGGCCCGCTTCCCACGGCTGGAAATAGCGCGGCATCTGGATCACGTCATCGCCACCCGAAATAGCCGCCATCATGATCTCCTGGCGCGCGCCAGCTTCGCTCGGGAGCGGCGCCCAGACCCAGCGCGGCAGGCTGTACCAGTGCGGCGCCAGCGTCGGATTTTCCTTGAGCGCCCGCGCCACCTCGGCCGGCTTGAGATCGGAAGCCTGCACGATCTGCAGCCGGTCTTCTGAAAAAGCGTAGTACAGCGGGCGGCCGTGCCAGAGCGTCGCGGCGCCGTAGACCAGCGCCACGATCTGCACGCTGACGATGATGGCCACGTCGCGCGCCAGTTCGCGGCGGGGTTTCAGCGGGTTCGCGATCAGCAGCGTCAGGAACGGTCCGAGTGTCAAATCCGCGAAGGCCAGTATCGGCGCCACTTTCAGCGCGTTGCACAGCAGCCAGCCTGGCCAGCGGTACCAGCCGATGTACAGGCCGCCCAGCACCAGTGTCAGCACGATGGCGCTACCCAGCAAATGCAGACCGAATGCCTTGAAACGGAATTTCATGGCTCACTTACCTATGCAGAAGCTCGAGAAAATACGCCCCAGCAGTTCATCCGCGGTGCCGGCGCCGGTGATTTCTCCGAGTGCGCGCTGCGCGGTGCGGAGCTCTTCGGCCACCAATTCGCCGGCACCGGCCGCGCGGCACATGGCCGCGGCGGCGTCGACGTGTACTGCCGTCGCCGCCAGCGCCTCGAGATGCCGGCGGCGGGCCGAGAGCAAGCCGGAATCCTGCCTCTGAAAACCGGCGGCTTCAAGAAGGTGCGCGCGCAGCGCCGCCAGCCCGGCGCCGGTTTTTGCGGAAACTGTGAAAAACGTCGCACCCCCTGCATAGCCGTCCTGGCCGGGCGCCAACAGATCCGCCTTGCTGTACACGATGGTAACCGGCACGCGCCAGGGGAAACGCTCCCGCTCGGCCGTGTAGCCCAAGGCTTTCGGATCCGCACTCGCATCCACCAGGAACAGGATCCGGTCGGCCTGCGCCATGGCGGCGCGCGCGCGGCGCATGCCCTCGGTCTCGATGACATCACCGCCCTCGCGGAGTCCTGCGGTATCGAGCAGCAGCACCGGCACGCCCTCGATGAGGATGCGTTCGCGCAGCACGTCGCGCGTCGTGCCGGGGAGTGGCGTGACGATCGCGGCCTCATGCCCGGCCAGCGCGTTCAGCAGCGCGGATTTCCCGGCATTCGGCGCGCCAGCGAGCACGACGGTAATCCCTTCGGTCAGCAATCGTCCCTGCCTGGCGGCGGCCTGCAGCGCGGCGCATTGCGCGCGCACGTCGCCCAGGCGCGCGGCCAACGCCTCATCGGCGAGATGGTCGATCTCATCGGTCGGAAAATCGATGCTCGCCTCGACGTAGGCGCGCAACTGCGCCAGCGCTTCATCGAGCGCGCGCACGCGCGCAGAAAACTCGCCCTGCAACGAGCGGAATGCCGCGCGCGCCGCCGCTTCGCTGCCGGCGTCAATCAGGTCGGCGACGGCTTCGGCCTGTGCGAGATCGATCCGGTCATTCAGATAGGCGCGCTGCGTGAACTCGCCCGGCTGTGCGCGGCGCGCGCCCAAGCCCACCGCGTGCGCAATCAGCGCTTCGATCAGCACGGGTCCGCCGTGGCCCTGCAGTTCCAGCACGTCTTCACCGGTGTAGGAATGCGGCGCCGGAAAATACAGCGCCAGGCCGGTATCGATCGCATCGCCGTCAATGGCGCCGAAGCGCGCGTGCGTCGCATAGCGTGCGGGCGGTAACCTGCCGAGCATCGTGCGCGCGATCATTGCCACCAGCGGACCTGAAATCCGCACGATGCCGATGCCGCCACGTCCCGGCGGCGTGGCCGCAGCAACGATGGTGTCGGTGTCAGCAGGCATGGGACGCGCGCTTAAGGCCTTGCGGCTAATTGCGCGCCTTGGCCGCAGCGGCGAGGCGGCGGTTGATGTTCCACTGCTGCAGGATCGACAGCACGGTGTTCGTGGTCCAGTACAGCACCAGACCCGAGGGCATGAACGCGAACATGACCGGCATCGCGATCTGCATGATCATGAACATCCGCTGTTGCGTCGGATCGCCCATCTGCGGGTTGAGCTTGAAGTTGATGAAGTTCGCGCCGGCCATCATCACCGGCAGGATGAACAGCGGATCGCGCGCGGACAGATCGCCGATCCAGCCCATGAACGGGGCCTGGCGCATTTCCACGCTCTCGAGCAGCACCCAGTAGAACGCGAGGAACACCGGCATCTGGATCAGCATCGGCAGGCAGCCTGCGACCGGGTTGACCTTTTCCTTCTGGTACAACTCCATCGTCGCCTTGCCGAGCTTGTCGCGCTGATCCTTGTACTGCTCCTGCAGCAGTTTGATGCGCGGCTGCAGCGCCTTCATGCGCGCCATCGAACGCATGCTCGCTTCCGACAGCGGATAGAACAGCAGCTTCAGCAGCAGCGTGGCGATCATGATCGTCCAGCCCCAGTTGCCGATGATGCGATGCACCTGATCGAGCAGCCAGAACAGCGGCCGCGCCAGAAAGCTCAATTTCCCGTAGTCGGTGACCAGGTAGAGCCGCGGGCTCGCCTGCTCGAGCTCATGCTGTAGCTTCGGTCCCACGTACAGTATCTGCTGCAGCGTGGCCGTCGCACCAGGCGCGAGCTGGCGCGGCGGGCCGGTGGCGGTCAGCCGGTATTCATAGCCCTGCGTCGTCAACTGGTAATGCCAGGGCGCGCCGACCGGCGGCACGATCGCGACAACGAAGTGATGCTGCATGGCCGCGAGCCAGCCGCCATCGATCAGCTGATCGAGCGTGGGCGGCTCCTTGCCGAGTTTCAGTTTCTGATACTTCTGGCCATCGTCGTAGGCCGGGCCCTTGTAGGCATAACTTTCGGGATGGAAATACGAGGTCGCAACCGGCTCGTTGTTACGGAGCAGCTGCATGTAGGGCGCGTACGGCCAGTTCGCGCCCGATGCATTCGCGACGCTGTAATCGAGGCCGATCTGGTAGCGGCCGCGGTGGAACACATAGGTCTTTGTGACCGTGACGCCCTTGCCATCGGTCCAGGTCAACGGCAGCTGCAGTTCGTCCTGCCCGGGCTGCAGCCGCAGCTCGCTGCCCGGGGCGTTGAAGCGCGCCAGGTGTGTCGGCATCGCCGCGCCCGCAGCACCACTGGTGAGCCCGGACTGCAGCACGAACAGGGTATCGGCGCTGTCGCGGTTCAACAGCCGCACCGGTGTCGCCTGACCCTTCACCTGCGGATACACGAGCAGATCGACGCGTGTCAGTTCGCCACCATCGAGCGAGACCTGCACGTCCAGCACGTCGGTGACGACGTGGACCAATTGTGCAGGCGGGAGCGCAGTAGCGCCGGCGGCGCTCGCAGTACCAGGCGACGCGGCCAGGTTTGCAGCTGCTGCACCCGGCACGGCCGCCGCCGCGTTCGGCGCCACCGCTGGCGCTGCAGCCTCAGGCGCGGGCGCCGCGCCGACCTCCGGCACCGCTGTATCGAGGGCCGTGCCGGAACCGTTCGTGGCGCCACCCGCCGCGGCTGCGCCCTGCGCGACAGTTGGCGGGGTAACGGGCGGATAGTCGTGCAGCCAGGTGACGTAGTTCAGCAGCAGCGCGACAGCCAGCGCGGCCCACAGCGTTACGCGCAGATTAAACGTGGTGAACATGCGTCGCCTTTGAACAGTGAAGCGGCGGCACGGGATCGAATCCGCCTGCATGCAAGGGATGGCAGCGCGCGATGCGGCGCATGCCGAGCCACAGACCGCGCCTCAGGCCGTGCACCTGCAGCGCTTCGAGCGTGTACTGCGAGCAGCTCGGGTAATAGCGGCAGCGCGGCCCCAGCAGCGGGCTCAAAACCCGCTGGTACAGCCGGATCAGCCCCTGGAGGATCGCTGGAATTATTTTCGTGACCATGCTTCGTCGATCTGTTTCCACATCCGCTGCAACGCTGCGCGCAGTTCGGCCGGCGGCGCCGTGCGCGCCGCGTTGCGCGCACCGATCACGATGTCCACCGGCGGCAGCTGCAGCTGTTGCCGGAAGCTTTCCCTGATCAGCCGCCGCAGCCGGTTGCGCTGCACCGAGTTGCCGACCGTGCGCGCGGCAATCGACAGCCCCAGCCGTGCGCCTGAGCTCTCATTGGCACGGACCGTCGCACTCAGCAGCTCGTTCCCGAAACGGCGCCCCTGCGTGTAAGTCGCCCGGAATTCGGCCGGCCGGCGCAGCCGCTTGGCGCGGGGGAAGCGCGCGTCGGTACGAGCCG
>PMNQ01000099.1:20502-24568 GCA_003162555.1 Gammaproteobacteria bacterium
TCGGTGGCCGCGCCGGGCGTACAAAATCCTAGGGAATCAGCCGCTTACGGCCTTTGGCGCGTCGTCGTGCCAACACCTTGCGGCCATTCTTCGTGGCCATGCGGGCGCGAAAGCCATGTGTGCGTGCGCGTCGGACCTTGCTNNGCATGTCAATACGCGAACGCTTCCGGGCCGGCTCCGGATCGGTATAGACTTCGACCCCTTTTCCGCGCACTACACCCCAAAGGCAGCCGCCCGCTTGAGCGCAACCTGGACACGCTGTGTCGGCGCACTCGAAACTGAGCTGCCGGAACAGCAATTCAACACCTGGGTAAAGCCGCTCCAGGCCGTCGAAGCGGCCAATGGACTGCGGCTGCTGGCGCCGAACCGCTTCGTCGTCGACTGGGTGCGGACCAACCTGCTCAAGCGCATCGAGCAGCTGCTGCTGGCCGATGGCGGTATGCCCGTCAGCATCGAAATAGGTTCACGCGAGCTCCCAGCCGTTGCCTCGAGCGCCAACGGCGCCGCGCATTCGGGCGCTGTGTCGCCGGCGGCGGCCGGCACAGCGGTGCGGCCCGCAGCCTTTCACGGCGTGCCGCTGAACCCGAACTTCACCTTCAGCAGTTTCATCGAGGGCAAGAGCAACCACTTCGCCAAGGCCGCTGCGCAGCAGGTGGCGGAAAACCCGGGCTCAGCCTACAACCCGTTGTTCATCTATGGCGGCGTCGGACTCGGCAAGACGCACCTGATGCACGCGATCGGCCACCTGATCCGCGAACGGAATCCCGGCGCGCGCATCGCCTATGTGCACTCCGAGCGTTTCGTCAGCGACATGGTGCGCGCCCTGCAGCACAACAGCATCAACGAGTTCAAGAACACGTACCGCTCGCTCCATGCGCTGCTGATCGACGACATCCAGTTCTTCGCCGGCAAGGATCGCTCGCAGGAAGAATTCTTCCACACCTTCAACGCGCTGATCGAAGGCCAGCACCAGGTGATCCTGACCTGCGATCGTTATCCGAAGGAGGTCGACGGGCTCGAGGAGCGGCTGAAATCACGCTTCGGCTGGGGCCTCACGGTCGCGATCGAGCCGCCGGATCTGGAGACCTGCGTGGCGATCCTGCTCGGCAAGGCACAACTCGTCGGCGTCGCCCTGCCCGAGGAAGTGGCTTTTTTCATAGCGAAATGCATCCGCTCGAACGTGCGCGAGCTCGAGGGCGCGTTGCGCCGCGTGATCGCCAACGCGCGTTTCCTCGGGCGTCCGATCACGCTGGAATTCGCGCGTGAGGCGCTGAAAGACCTGCTCACACTGCAGGCCCGGCTGGTGACGGTCGAGAACATCCAGAAAACCGTCGCCGATTACTACAAGGTGCGCATCGCCGATCTGCTCTCGAAGCGGCGCAGCCGTTCGGTGGCGCGGCCGCGGCAGGTGGCGATGGCACTGGCGAAGGAATTGACCACGCACAGCCTGCCGGAAATCGGCGACGCCTTCGGCGGACGCGATCACACCACGGTCATGCACGCCTGCAAGCGCATCCGCGAACTGCGCGACAGTGAACCGCGCATCCAGGAAGACTTCACAGCCCTGTTGAGAACCCTGGCCGGATGAGGCCGTAGATCCTGTGGGTAAAAATGTGCATGGATTTGCACACAGCTCATCCACAGGGAGCGAAGCGCGTTACGGGTGGAGCCCTCGGTGTGCGGGGCTGAGAATTTCAGCGTATGAGCGACGGAAAGCGGTTGTCCCCGATCATCACAAGCCTAATAATCATAATTGTCTTAACTCCTAAGAAGATCTTAAAGCTATGAAAGTCTCCGCGTCGCGTGAGAGTCTGCTGGCCCCTCTGCAAAGCGTGATCGGTGTCGTCGAGCGCAGGCAGACGATGCCGGTGCTGGCGAATGTGTTGCTGGTCGCGCGCGGCGACAAGCTCACGGTCACGGGCACCGACCTGGAAGTGGAATTGATGGCGGCGACTTCCGTCACTGTGCAGCAGGCCGGCGATGTCACGGTGCCGGGCCGTAAATTGCTGGAGATCATGCGCACGCTGCCCGAGAAGGCGACGGTGTCGCTGGTGCGCGAGGCCGAGCGCGTCGTGGTCAAAGCGGGTCGCAGCCGCTTCACGCTCTCGAGCCTGCCGGCGAGCGAGTTTCCGGTCATCGAAGAAATCAACGCCAAGCAGATCATCCGCGTCGGGCGCGAACATTTCCGGAGGCTGATCGAGAAGACGCATTTCGCGATGGCACAGCAGGACGTGCGCTACTACCTCAACGGCACGATGCTCGAGACTTCCGGCAAGACGCTGCGTGCGGTCGCTACCGATGGGCACCGACTGTCGCTGGCGGAGACTGAGCTTGCGGAAGCCGGCTCTGGTGGCCAGCAGGTGATCGTGCCCCGGAAGGGCATCCTGGAGTTGCAGCGGATCCTCGCCGGCGAGGGCGAATTGGAGCTCAGTATCGGTTCCAATCACGTTCGCGCCCAGATCGGCGACATTCGCTTCACTTCGAAGCTCATTGACGGCAAGTTCCCCGAATATAGCCGCGTGATCCCTGCCAAACCGCCGTTCACGATGAGCGCCGCCCGCGATGTGCTGCGCCAGGCCCTGCAGCGCACGTCGATCCTGTCGAACGAGAAATACCGCGGTGTGCGACTGACCTTTGGCACTAACCTGCTGACGATCCAGGCGCATAACCCCGAGCAGGAAGAAGCCGAAGACCAGATCGAGGTCAGCTACAGCGGCACCGAGATGGAGATTGGTTTCAACGTCACGTACCTGCTGGATGCCCTGGCCGCGATCGAAGTCGACACCGTGGATGTGTCGCTGACCGATTCGAATTCGAGCTGCCTGATTCGGGCGCCTGGTGACAGCTCGGTCAAGTTCGTCGTCATGCCGATGCGGCTATAGAGCGCCCGCTTGAGCCTGCTGGCGCTCGAGGTCGAGGGCCTGCGGTGCCTTTCGAAAACCAGGCTCGAACTGCACCCCCACGTGAACCTGGTCGCCGGCGCCAACGGTGCTGGCAAGACCTCGATCCTCGAGGCGATCTACCTGTTGGGCCGCGGCCGTTCGTTCCGTACACGGCTGACGGAGCGCCTGATCGCGCATCAGGCGGATGGCCTGCGGGTCTTCGGCCGCACGGACGACCCTACCTATCCGACGCTGGGTTTTGCCTTTGACCGCAAGGAGGGATTGCGCGCGCGGGTCGCCGGCCGCGAAGCCCAATCCCTGGCCGAGCTATCGGTCGCGTTCCCGGTGCAGATCGTCGACCCAGGTATCCACCGTCTGGTGGAAGAGGGCCCGGCGTACCGCCGAAGGTGGCTGGACTGGGGAGTGTTCCACGTGGAACCAGGGTTCGTGTCCACCTGGGCGGACTACTCCCGCGCGCTCAAGCAGCGCAACGCCGCGCTGAAAATGGGCTCCGATCCGGGGGCCTGGGAGCCGGAACTGGTCCGGTTGGGCATGACGCTTTCCGCGGCACGGGCTCGCACGATGGCACTGCTGGAGCCCCATTGGGGTCAGACGCTGGCGGCACTGTTGGGTGAACCGGTGACGCTGAGCTATTACCAGGGCTGGAGCCAGGAACGAAGTCTCGCCGAGACGTTGGCCGCCACACGCGAGCGTGACCTGGAGCGGGGCAGCACCGGATCGGGGGCCCATCGCTTCGATGTGCAATTGCGGATCGACGGCCGCAGCGCGCGCGAGGTGTTGTCGCGGGGACAGCAGAAATTGCTCGGGGCGGCGCTGGCGCTCGCCATGGCGCGGCTGGCCGGCAGCGAGGGGAGGCGGCCGCCAACCCTGCTTCTGGACGATCCGGCGGCCGAGCTGGACCCGGAACATACCCAGGCGCTGCTGGCCGAAATCCGCACCATGCGAGGCCAATTGGTGGTCACGGCGTTGCAACCTCAGGGGGCTCAATTCGCGACGCCCGACAGGGCGTTTCACGTGGAACATGGCCGCGTTACCACGCTATAATAACAGTATGGTAACAAGGGTTCCTGCATGACAGCATCAGACGTCTACGATTCCAGTAAAATCAAGGTCTTAAAGGGTCTTGATGCAGTGCGGAAAAGACCCGGCATGTACATCGGCGA
>PMNQ01000253.1:0-7271 GCA_003162555.1 Gammaproteobacteria bacterium
TCGACCCATTTGAGACGGTCGTGAACGACCGCTGTCGAGCGGGCCAGCAATGTCCGGGAGTGCATAGCCATTGGGTTGTCACGGAGCCCCCGACCCGCCTGCATTCCCTGGCTCACAAACGCCAGCACCTCGGCGGCTTCTGCCGTTCTTGGTGGTGTTTCCCGGCCCGGTGGGGCAACGTACACGCAGCCTGCTGCCGGAGCAACTCCAAGCGCGCGCCTCGCAGAACCGGGCGCTCGATCCGAACTTCCGGGTTTGACCCTAACCTGCCTGCCACCGGCGACGGCTTTTCGGCATCCAATTCAAGGAATGCAAACACTGAAAGACAAAGCGGGCTGGCGTCCTCAAAGCTTGAGCCCATCCAACCCGCTTGTCCGTCCGATGAATTACTTCACGCTTCTCGTCGCGATCCAGATCTGCGGTGCTCCCTTCACTCCCGCTTTCTCCATTGCTGCCTTCAACTCGGGCGACGCGGCGAACGCTTTGGCCTTTGCCACACTATGAAAGTCGTGAGTCACGGTCACATCATTGGCGTTGTCNNGCGGATCGATACACGGCGCCATTGATGGCCCCGGACTTCTTGGCCGTCGGTGCAAAGGCATCAAATGCCTTTCTCCAAACGCCATAGTCCGCGACCTCGTGACGAACAAACAGGCGCGCGTCCTCGGCCTGCACGGCGCTAGCAGCACCGATTGCCGCCACTACCATCAAGCCGGCAACGACTAGATTCTTGAGTTTCATTGGTTTGATCCTTGTTGCAACTNNGTTGCAACTGATTTGCATTCGACGAGTAGTGCATCGTTCACCGCCCAATCGTGCGCGGCGGATTATGGACGTTAGTGGGTGTTTAAGCGCGGCCCACTCTTCACCGGTCGCTCTACGGCGCCCAATTCAGGCGACTCAACGCCAGCAAGGGGGACGGGAACTGCCTGATTAGACTCCGAAAACCAGCCTTGGCTTTCTAGGCCCGCTCTTGACCCCAACCGGACGTCTGTGGCCATCAGCTTTCGGGTAGTCCAACTGAACGTAACGAGGCGTCAGGCTCAGCTATTCCGGCAGATTCATCTTGCGCAGGAACGCCTTGTAGCGCGGATCGCCCTCCAGATTCTTGAGAAGTGGGTCGCCCTTGATGACGTATAGATCCTCATCCCGCAGATCAAACGCCCGGTCCAGCCACTCGAAGGCACGATCTTTTTCGCCGCGAAAGGCGTACACACGAGCGATCTCGGACGGCCACGAGGTTCCGTTGTGACGAATTGCCTCGGCGAGCGCGGCGTCTGATTCGGATTTGCGGCCTGCTGCGAAATGAGCCATCGCCGAGCCCTCGAACTGGCCGTCATCCGGCGACTCCTTACGAAACTCGGCGAGCGCCGGCTCGTAATGACCCTGAAGCATCAGGGCCTCGCCCAAGAAATACTGACCAGCACCCCATTTCGGTGCGATCTGCAGGCCGCGACGGAATGACTGCTCGGCTTCAGCAAAGTCGCCGGTGTGCAGATAGATAACCCATCCGAGAATCATGTGAACGTAGGGGTCCAATGGATCGAGTGCAACGGCCTCGATTCCAAGCTGCCGAGCCTCATCCCATTGGCCGATTGCGGCCGCCCGCTGGGATGCGATGCGTACCCCATCACTATTAAGCGGACCCAGTGCGAGCGCCTGGTGCAACTCTCGATCCGCGCCCGCCCAGTCCCAGTCATAAGTTACATAAATCTCAGCCAGCCTGACGTGAGGCGAGGGACTCTGGGGGTCCAATTGCTGTGCGAGCAATGCGGCCTTGCGGGCTCGCTCGAAGGCGACCTTCGTAGGCAACCAACCTTCATTGCCGATGAAAGTATAGGCCTTCGCTAGACCAATTGCTGCCGGCGCGAACGTCGGGTCCAAGGCGAGTGCCTGCTGGAAACTTGCTACGGCGGCTTCACTGCTTTCACGGGACTGGCGGNNTGGCGGTCGACGGACTGCAAGCCGCGCAAATACGCATCAAGGGCTTCTGGCGACTTAATCGAGGAACGTGGTGTCGTGTCGATCCCGACAGCAATTTGCAGGGCTCGCGCGATTTCGACAGCAATGGTGTCTTGCACCTGTAACATGTCGACTACGTCGGAATCGAAACGGTCCGACCAGCGCTGTGCACCCGATCGCGCCTCCACCAGTTGTGCGGTAACGCGAACTCGCCCAACCTCTTTGCGAACACTGCCCTCCAAAAGATAGGCAACGCCGAGTGCCGTTCCGATGCCGGCAGCATCCGCGCTCTTGCCCTTGAACTGAAACGACGATGCGCGGCCCACCACCTTCAGACCGGGCACCTTAGCCAGTCGATCAAGCACTTCTTCGGCAATCCCATCAGCGAAGTATTCCTGATTCTTCATCTCGCTCAGGTCCGTGAACGGCAGCACGGCGATGGACTTGTCGCTAACTGCGCCCCTCGCAGCGATCGTTGGCCGCTCTGCCGCGACGTTCTTGGCTTGCCTGAATTTGTCCACCAAAAGCGCAGCGACTGTTACCGCGACGACGGTGAGAACCGCCGTGAGCAGAATCCGCTTGCGAAGTCCCTTGGAATATCCCGCCGGCGCTTTACCGTCTAACGGAGTCACAGCCGGACTGATTCTGGGCGCCGCTCGCTCGGGCTCCCCAATCGCTTCGATCAGCCTGCCGTATGCGGGTTCCTTGTTTTCGGCGTGAGCCTCGATCCACTGCGATTCACTGAGGAAGTATTCCAGCGCGGGGGTCAGCGGCGCGTTATCTATTCGCAGTGCAATGATCGGTCGCCTCTTGGAGGACGCACGCTCGACTTCTTTGCCGACGTGCGAGGAGCCGATCGCGCTCTCCGACAGCACGAGTACCAAAGCCTTTGCACCACTTATCGCCCGAACGATCGCATCGGCATATAACGCACCGGCCTTGACGTCACGGGGCGCAATCCAGCAGGCGATTCCGTGCCGCTCAAGCGACTCGACGAGGGCACCGGCGACGGTGGCGTCCGGCGATGCGTAGCTCACGAACACACGCGAGGCTTCTGTAGGCGCTGTCGCGTTTGCGGCTCTTGCCTGAAGATCTTCTGGTTCAGCGCGGTCGGCCATTGAAGGGCTCTGCGTTAGTGTCCCCTTAGCGTACCGTAAGAGACGAACGGCTGCTTTCTTGCCGTGATTTCGTCGGCCCAAATGTGTCTTCCTGGCCGAAAGCGGCCGCAACCCAGGCACTCTCTCTCTATGTCCCATGTGGCTCCACGGCGTTTCAGCGCGCGCCAGCACAGCGCAGTAGCTGCAAGGATATCTTTAGGGGGTAACAAATCAGCCCGGGTTGAGATCGCCTTGCGGGCCAGGTACTTGCGCTCCATTTGGAGTCCAACCCGGGGAGCCAGTGCCCTATCTATCAATCAGATAAACGATATACCAAGTGTCGCTTTGACATTGATGTCAGGCAAGCCCGGACGCATTTAAGATGCACCATGAGCAGCCCCCAGACGCTGGCAACAGCGGAAAGCACAGCCGCCGAATTTGCCGAGTCCCTCGCGCGCCAACGCACAGCCTGTGCCGCCAATCCGGTACCGGGCCGCGCTGAACGGATTGCCGATCTTCGGGCTCTGGAACGACTCCTCAAGGAAAATCGCGAAGCGCTGATCGGCGCCATCAACCGCGATTACGGCCAGCGCTCAGAATTTGAAACGCTGTTTGGTGAGTACTGGATCGCCTTGCAGGCGATCAGCGGCGCAATCAGGCAACTGCGACGCTGGATGCGACCGCAGACGCGCGCCATCGACTTCCTGCTCTACCCCGGGGCAAGCAATCGCGTGATCCCGCAGCCGCTTGGTGTTGTCGGCGTAATTGTGCCGTGGAATTTCCCGCTCAACCTGTCGTTCATTCCGCTGGCGGCAATTCTTGCCGCAGGCAACCGTGCGATGGTGAAGATGTCCGAGAATTCAGAAGCGTTGGCGCAGCTGCTGATGGAATTGAGCCCCAGGTATCTGCCCGAAGAGAAACTGAAATTCTTCAGCGACGGTGGCGGGCGTGGCCCGGCATTCTCCGCCCTGCCCTTCGATCACCTGCTGTTCACCGGTTCGGGCGCGACCGGTCGGGCGGTGATGGCCAGCGCGTCCCGCCACCTGACGCCGGTGACGCTGGAACTGGGCGGCAAATCACCAGCGATTGTTGCGCCGGATTGCCCGCTTGGGACCGCCGCGGAACGCATCATCTGGGCCAAACTTTTCAATGCCGGGCAGATCTGCACGACTGTTGATCATGTCTATATTCCGGCGGGTGCCGAAGCGGAATTCATAGGGCATTGCCAACGCCTGGTCGCAGTACGCGTGCCAGATATCAACGGGCCCGATTACACCTCCATCATCGATGCACGCGCCTACGATCGTCTCGACGATACGCTACGCGACGCGCAGCAGAAGGGCGCGACGCTGATCAATCTTGCCGCTGGCCAGACGCCGGACTCCGAGCGCCGCAAGTTCCCGCCGCACCTGGTGCTGGGAGCCACCGACGACATGATCGTGATGCAGCGCGAGATTTTTGGACCAATCCTGCCAGTGCTGACCTACCGTGATCAGCAGGCCGTGGCCGACCAGATTAACAGCCGCGGCCGGCCGCTCGCGATCTACCCATTCACGTACGATCGCGAGCTGCTGCAGTTCTACCTGACGCACATCATGTCGGGCGGTGTCTCAGTCAACGATACGCTGCTGCATGTGGTGCAGCACGATCTTCCCTTCGGCGGCGTCGGTGCCAGCGGCATGGGGCATTACCACGGACGCGAAGGCTTCAACACATTCTCGAAACTGCGTCCAGTGTTCCACCAGGGCCGGTTCTCGATGATTCAGAAGCTGTTTCAGCCGCCTTACGCCGGGCGCCCAATGCAGGTACTCAAGTTCCTGATCCGGTACCGCAGCTAGGTTGATGCGGGCTTCGACCCGACCAACTCATCCCAGGCGATCTCGGTTTTTGCGGCCAGCCAACGCAAGGGTTCGTTGGGCACGTAATACAGGTGGTTATTTACGAAAGGAAACTGGGTCCAGGGGTTGGGTTCTCCGGCCTCGAGATCGGCGATGATTCGCCCAATCAGGGACGTGATGTGCGCTCGTCCCTGACTTCAGGCCGCCTGGCTATGTGCCTCGAGCGCGCGCAATACCTGACGATGTTCGACCAGCAACTTCTTCACCAACCTCAGGGCTTCCTCCACTTGACCGGTGCTGGCGGCCGCTTCCACTCCGCTGCACAACTCGGCCAGAGCCAGAGCGCCAACATTTGCGCTGCTCGATTTGAGCCCATGGGCTGCGTGCGCGAGCGAGAGTGCATCCTCGAGGCGCGTTGCCGCCAACATGGTGTCGATCAGGGCGTTTGAGCTGAAGACATACAAATCGACGACCCTGTTGAGCAGGTCGGGGCCCCCGGGCCGGTTCATCGCCCGGATCCGATCCAGGGTCTGTAGATCGAGGATTGCGCTTTCAGCGGGCCCATCGGCCGCAGCGGCTGGCGCATCGGCACTGTCGGGCTGGAGCGCCTGTTTCAGCTGCTCAATCGTGAATGGCTTGCTCAGGTAGCGGTCCATTCCTGCAGCGATGCATTTGTCGGCGTCGCCAGCAAGTGCGTTTGCCGTGAGCGCGACGATCAGCGTTCGCGGCCGCTGGTTGGCCTGCTCCCATTCGCGGAAGCGGCTGGTGGTGGCATAGCCATCCAGCTTCGGCATCTGGCAGTCCATCAGGATCGCATTGAAGCTGTCGGTGGAGAGCTTTTCCAGCGCCTCTTCGCCCGACCAGGCACTGGTCGCACCCACATCCAGCTCCTGCAACATCGCCCTTGCGACTTCCTGGTTCACGACGTTGTCCTCCACGATCAGGACCCGACGTCTGGACACGGCCCTGCGTTTACCCGGGCCTGAGTCCGCAGCGGTGACGCCCTGAGCGGGAATCGCAGTCAGTGTTGGGACAGCACCGCTGCGGTGGCTCATGAACTGCGAAAGACTGGCATGCAGCGCCGCCCGTCGTACCGGCTTGGTCAAGTAGGCTATCCTGGTCTTCTGGACGTTGTGCGCCGCAGGGACGACAGCCAGCACGGTGTTCATGATGACAATCGGGATCTCTGAATATTCATGGTGGCCGCGGATCGCCCGGCACAGCGTCGCGCCATCCATGTCAGCCATCTGACCATTGACGATAAGCGCGTCAAAGTGTCCGCCCAGCGCCCGTACCAGAATCGCCAGGGCCTCGCGCGCTGAACCAACCTCGGTGACTATCACGCCCCAGCTGCGCAGGTGCTGGGCGACCACGGCCCGATTGGTCGGCTTGTCATCCACGAGCAGCATGCGTGCCCGCTCGAGTCCGCCGGCGCTCAATTCGCGCACCACCGTAGGGTCAGCAGCCAGCGGCACCGTGAAAAAAAATGTCGAGCCGGAACCTGGCACGCTGCTTATGCCGATTTCGCCTCCCATAAGTTCAACCAGCTGCTTGCAGATCGCCAACCCGAGACCTGTGCCGCCAAACTGACGGGTGGTTGAATTATCCTCCTGTGCGAATGATTCAAAGATGCTGCTGAGATTGTCACGCTGGATGCCTTTGCCGGTATCCATGACTTCGAAGCGCACCAGAGCGTTCAACAGGTCGCCGCCCACCTGGCGAGCACTGACCTTGACTTCGCCGCGCTCGGTGAATTTCACGGCGTTGCTGAGCAGGTTGATGATCACCTGCCTGAGCCGCTGGGCATCACCGCGCACCGTTATGTCGAGTTGCGCGGGCAGGTCGCAAATCAGTTCCAGCCCCTTGGTGTGCGCGCTTTCCGCGAGAATCTCCACGGCGTCTTCAACGATGTCGCGCAGATTGTATGGGGCCCTTTCCAGCTCGAGTTTGCCCGCCTCGATCTTCGAGANNATCTCGTGGCTCATGCGCGCGAGGAAATCGCTCTTCGCACGGCTGGCCTGCTCCGCGCGCGTGACCGCCTCCTGGGCTTCGATCACGGCGGCATCGAGTCGCGCGGTCCGCTCGCGCACTCGCTTTTCGAATTCCTTCTCGTAGAGGCGCAGGTTCACGTCGCGCCTCTCAAGATCCGCGAGCATGTCGTTGACCCCGTCAATCAGCGATCCGAAATCGTCGTGGTTGTTGCGCTCGGCGCGGATCGAAAAATCCTTGCTCTCGCGCACGTTGTGCGCGACCTTGATCAGCTCGTTGATCGGCCTGGAGATGGCGTGTTGCAGGCGGACCGCCAGCGCATAGCCCACCATTCCCGCGAACACCACTGCAAGCAGGTCGAGCGCAAAGTTGTGGTGCACGCCGA
>PMNQ01000253.1:7344-7478 GCA_003162555.1 Gammaproteobacteria bacterium
GCGATGATCGCGGCGCAGATGGCCGAGTCATCGTCGCTGCCTGGCAGGTCCTTGACGAACGAGCGGTCTATCTTAAGGGCATCGACCGGAAGATGACGCAGGTAGCCCAGTGAGGAATAGCCGGTGCCAAAATC
>PMNQ01000112.1:0-6018 GCA_003162555.1 Gammaproteobacteria bacterium
CGCCATCGGCGCCGCCGGCGCCAGCACGCTGCACGGGTTGGTCGTCGGCGGCGTCAACTACAGCTCGGACTGCGAGACGCGCGCGGGCGCCTACCCCTATTGCGACGAGATGGATCTGCCATCCTATTCACTGGCGAAATCGGTGTTCGCCGCGACCGCGTTGATGCGACTGGAGGCGTTGCAGCCGCAAGCCAACGCGCAGCTGATCGCAGCGCACGTACCGCAATGCCGCGGGCGCGCCTGGCGCGGCGTCACGTTTCTGCAGACGCTCGACATGGCGACCGGCAATTACGCTTCGGCCGCATACGAGGCCGACGAAGATGCCGCTGGCACGGCCGGGCTGTTCGTGCCGCTGGACCACGCGAGCAAGATCCGTTACAGCTGCACGGTGTATCCGCATCGCACCGCGCCCGGCACACAATGGGCCTACCACAGCTCGGACACCTACATCCTCGGCAGCGCGCTCGCGCACTATCTGCGCGGCCTGCCCGGACACGGGCACGAAGATCTGTATCGCGACCTGGTCTACGCGCAGATCTACGCGCCGTTGCGGCTGAGCGCGACCACCGCAATTACGCGGCGAACCTATGACAACGTGGGCCAGCCATTCACGGGCTGGGGACTCACCTTCAAGCCGGGCGACGTCGCGCGTCTCGGCCAGTTTTTTGACGTGGACCATGGCGCTGTCGGCGGCCATGCGCTGCTCGACCCGTCACTGCTGGATCAGGCCTTGCAAAGAGACCCGCATGCGCGCGGCCTGCCGGTCGCGGGTTTTCCGAATCTGCGCTACCAGCACGGCTTCTGGGCGCGCAACCTGCGAGCGGCACTGGGATGCGAGCACGACACCTGGGTGCCCTTCATGTCGGGCTTCGGCGGGATATCGGTGGTGCTATTTCCGAACGGCGTCGTGTATTACAACTTCGCCGACGATGGACAGCTCGCCAGCTTCGACTGGGCGGCGCCGGCGCGCGAAGTGCGCAAACTCGGCGACTACTGCCAGTAACGCGCCAACGTATTAAGTGCGAACAGGCCCTAGCTGCCCGCGCGCCGTCCACCCAGCAGACGCTGGACGAACACGAACAGCACCGGCACGAACAGCACGCCGAAGATCGTGCCCGCGATCATGCCGCCGAATATGCCGGTGCCGATGGCCCGCTGCGCCCCGGCGCCGGCGCCGTGCGCCAGTGCCAGCGGCAACACACCGAAACCGAAGGCGAGCGAGGTCATGACGATCGGGCGCAGGCGGTCGTGCACTGCGTGCATCGTGGCCTCGATCAGCTCCATGCCCGCATCCATGTTCAGCTTCGCGAACTCGACGATCAGAATCGCGTTCTTGCTGGCCAGGCCGATGGTGGTCAGCATGCCAACCTGAAAATAGATATCGCGCTCGAGGCCGCGCAGCGCGGTGGCGAACACGGCGCCGATGATCCCCAGCGGCACAGCCAGCAGGATCGGAATCGGCATGATCCAGCTCTCGTACAGCGCCGCCAGCGCCAGGAACACGATGATCAGCGACATCGTGTACAGGATCGGCGTCTGCGCGCCGGCGGCGCGCTCCTCGTAGGACTGTCCGGTCCACTCGACGCGATACCCCGGCGGCAGCTTGGCCACGGCATCCTCGACTATTTTCATCGCCAGGCCGGAAGACACGCCGGGCGCGGAGTTGCCGTTGATGTTGACCGCCGCTCCGCCATTGAAGCGTTGCAGCTCCGGCGCGCCGAATTCCCAGTGGGCGCTACTGAAGGCCGAGACAGGTACCATCATTCCTGCATCGCTGCGCACATACCAGCGGTTGAAGTCCTCGGGATTCATCCGGAACGGCGCGTCGCTCTGGATGTAGACGCGCTTGACCTTGCCGCGATCGATGAAGTCGTCGATATAGCGGCCGCCCCAGGCGATGCCGAGCGTTTCGTTGACCTGGTCCATCGACACGCCCAGCGCCGCGGCGCGCGCGGCGTCGATATCGAGCCGGTACTGCGGCGAATCCTCCGAGCCGTTCGGGCGCACGCCGTTGAGCCGCTTGTCCTGCGAGAGCATGCCGAGCAGCTGGTTGCGCGCGCCGATCAGCGCCTCGTGGCCATTGCCACTCTCGTCCTTGAGGTAGAAATCGAAGCCTGAGGATGTGCCAAGCTCCGTGACCGCCGGTGGCACGATCGGATACGCCAGCCCGTCCTTGATCTGGCTGAACGGGCCCCAGGCACGGCCGACGATCGCCGCCACGCTCTGGTCCTCGTGTGGGCGCTTGTCCCAGTCCTTCAACAGCACGAAACCAATTCCGGAGTTCTGTCCGGTACCGCTGAAACTGAATCCCTGCACCGTGAACACCGAGTCGACCAGCTTGCTTTCGTTATTGAGGAAGTGATCCTGCACCTTGTCGAGCACGGCGTTGGTGCGGTTGGCGGTGGCGCCGACCGGCGTCTGCACGAACACCAGCATCCAGCCCTGGTCCTCGGCCGGCAGGAACGAGGTCGGCAGGCGGATGAACAGCACGCCCATCAGCGTGGCGAGTCCGCCGTAGATGATCATGTTGCGCCCGGTGCGCCCGAGCATGCGCTGCACGGTGGAGTGATAGCGCTTGTGGACTGATTCGTAGCCGCGGTTGAAACCGCCAAAGAATCGGTTCAGTCCCGCACCGTGCGAGTTTTTCGCGACCGGGCGCAGCAGCGTGGCGCATAACGCCGGCGTCAGCGACAACGCGACGATCACCGACAGGATCATGGCCGCGACGATCGTCACCGAGAACTGCCGGTAGATCACGCCGGTCGATCCGTCGAGGAAGGCCATCGGGATGAACACCGCGGTCAGCACCGTGCCGATGCCGACCAGCGCGCCGGTGATCTGCGTCATCGACTTGCGCGTCGCCTCCAGCGGCGAGAGGCCCTCGTCGGTCATCAGGCGCTCGACGTTTTCCACTACCACGATGGCGTCGTCTACCAGCAGGCCGATCGCCAGCACNNGCGCGCAGGTTCTGCAGGAACAGGTACATCACCAGGAATACCAGCAGCACGGCCTCGAGCAGCGTCTTCACGACCTCGCGGATCGACACCCGCACATAGGGCGTAGTGTCAAAGGGGATGAAGTCCTTGAGGCTGCGCGGAAATTCCGGGCGCATTTCCGCGATGCGCGCCTTGATGCGATCGGCGGTCGCCAGTGCATTAGCGCCGGCGGCCAGCGAGACGCCAAAGCCGGTGGCGGGCCGGCGGTTGTAGATCACCGAGAAATCGTAGGTGCCGGCGCCGAGTTCGACGCGCGCCACATCGCGCAGGTGCAGCACTGCGCCGCTGGCCGAACCGCGCACGATGATGTTGTTGAAGTCCTCGATGCTGGTCAGGCGGCCGCGCGCCGTCACCGTGGCATTGATCTGCTGGTTGGCGAGCTGCGGCATCCCGCCAAGCTGCCCGACCGAGAACTGCGCGTTCTGCGCACGCAGCGCTGTGACCACATCGCCCGGCGTCAGCGAGTAGGCGCGCAGCCGGTCCGGGTCGACCCAGATGCGCATCGCATAGCCGGCGCCGTACTCCTGCACGTCGCCGACGCCGTCGACGCGACGGATCTCCTCGGCGACCTTGTTCATCACGTAGTCGCTCATGTCGGTAGCGCTGAGCGAGCCATCCTCGGAATAAAAACCGACCGCCAACAGGTTGGAGTTGATGATCTTGTTTACCGCGATGCCCTGCTGCTGGACGATCTGCGGCAGCAGCGGCACCACCGCCTGCAGGCGGTTCTGCACCTGCACCTGCGCGATGTCAGGATTGGTACCGCTGGCAAAGGTCAGCTTGATGGTCACCCGGCCGTCCGAGGTGCTGCCCGAGGACATGTAGATCAGGCCGTCGAGCCCGCTCATGTTCTGCTCGATGATCTGCGTCACCGAGTCTTCGACACTCTTGGCGGCCGCGCCCGGATATTCGGCGCTGATGGCGATGGACGGCGGCGCGATGGTCGGATACGGCGTCAGCGGCAGCCGGCGGATGGCCACCAGGCCCAGCAGCGAGAGCATGATCGCCAGCACCCAGGCGAATATCGGCCGGTCGATGAAAAAGCGCGACATTTAGCGACCGCCTACTTCGCGCCGAGCTCGGCCGGCTGCACCGGCATGCCGGGCTGGATTTTCTGCAGCCCCTCGATGATGACCCGATCGCCCGCGGCCAGACCGCTGGTCACGAGCCACTGATCGCCCACTGCGCGCGAAGTGACGACGTTTCGCAATTCGACCTTGTCGTCCTTGCCGACCACCATCGCGGTCGCATTGCCCTTCGGATCGCGCGTGATGCCTTTCTGCGGCGCCAGCAGCGCGTTGTTGAGCGTGCCTTCGATGATGGTGGCGCGCACGTACATGCCGGGCAGAAGTAGACCCTTCGGGTTGGGCATCAGCACGCGCAATAGAAAGCTTCCCGTACCGGGCTGGACCGTGACATCGCTGAACTGCAGCTGGCCGGCCAGCGGATAAGCGCTGCCGTCTTCCAGCGCGATGTGCACTTCGCTGCCGCTGCCGTTGTGGCCGCCGGCCGCCAGCTCCTGCTGCAATTGCAGCCATTCGCCGCTGGACTGCGTGAGATCGACGTACACCGTGTCGAGCTTCTGCACCGTGGCCAGTGCGTCGGGCTGGTTCGCCACCACCAGCGCGCCCTGCGTGACGGCCGACTTGCCGATGCGGCCGCTGATCGGCGCGCTGATGTGGGCGTAGTCAAGGTTGATGCGGGCGCTGTCGGCGGCGGCTTCGGCGGCGGCCAGGTCGGCCTCGGCTTTATGCAGCGCGGTCTGCAGGTTGTCATTGTCCTGCACGCTGATCATGTGCGCCTTCACCAGTTCGGTACCGCGATCGGCGCTGCGGCGTGCGGTCTCCAGTGCGGCCTGCGCGCTCATGCGGCTGGCGTCCGCGCTGCGCTGCGTGACGCGGTACACCGCGTCGTCGAGCAGGTAAAGCTGTTGGCCCGCGGCCACCTGGCCGCCTTCGGTGAACAGCACCCGCTTGACGATGCCGCCGACCTGCGGCCGCACCTCCGCCACCTGGCGCGCGCTGACCAGCCCGGGCAGCTCGCGCTGCAATTCCACCGGTGAATTCTTCAGCGTCACCACCGTAACGGCCTGCGGCGGCATGCCGCCCTGCCCCTGGCCGCCGGCGCCGCAGCCGCTCAAGCCAAGGACAACAGTGGTGCTTACGGCCACCGTCAAGGCGGCTGAAATCTCGCGCAATCGCATGGTCTGAACCCCGGTCGGTGGTAGCAGGCCCTAGGGCCGCATGCCGCTATGATCCACTGAATCGGCGGGTACGGCAATCGTGCCGCCAGAGGGCGAAGCCCAGCAGGGGCAGGAGCACGGCGAGCGCCTCGGCGGCATGGGCGGCATAGAGCCGCGGGTCCGCTGCCGCGCCGCCGCTCGCCAGCGGCACGCCGAGCATCAGCAGCGCATAAAGGCTGCAGGCAACCAGCACGGCGCGCACCGGTTCGCTCCGCTCAGCCAGGAACCCTTGCAGGCACAGCGCCGGCAGGTAGGTCAGCAATCCCAGCAGGCGGTGCGCGTCGGCGGGCGCGAACCAATGCTCCAGCGCCGGCTGAAATCGCAGGATCAGCAGGATCCGCAGCGCATTGACGCAAAGCGCCAGCAGCCAGGCGCAAGTGAGTGCGCCTCCGAGCCGGAGCGGCCACTGCCACGGCGGCCACGCACGTAGCGGCCACCACAGCCAGCACCAGGCCAGGAATGACAACACCATGAAATTGATGCCGGCGCAGGCCTTGATCAGCACCACGCCAGCTGCGCGGCTCTCCCAGTTTCCCGCTGCGTCGCGCAGGAAGCTCCATCCGGTCACCGCCTGCAGCAACATCGCCAGCGGACGCAGCATCCATTGCAGATCGGAGGCCGCGGCCGCGCTGAAGTGATATTTCAGCGCGACCGCGACCGCCCCGGCCAGCGCGCACCACAATAGTGCTGCGCGCCGGCATTGCCACCACTCAACCACCGGCATGGGCCCGGTAAAGCTTGCGGAACTTGCGCAGGCCGAGCAGCAGCGCGCACCAGGCG
>PMNQ01000112.1:6033-6217 GCA_003162555.1 Gammaproteobacteria bacterium
GCGTTCGGAAACACGTACAGGCGCTCCAGGCGTTTGCGCGCCCACAGGATCGGCAGCGTTTCATCGCGCGAGCTTGCGGCCAGCTGGAAATCCCAGGCCTGCGGGCCGCTGCCGGTGACGCCGGAGAGTTCGATCGCGGCGTGCGAACCGGCATTGCGGTACTTGCCCAGCACCAGCACCGGTC
>PMNQ01000011.1:0-2554 GCA_003162555.1 Gammaproteobacteria bacterium
CACGCCGAGCATCGACAGGGCCGCGGTGCGCCGGCCGGTCACTGTGGCGCCATCGAGCGTCAGCATCACGGCGCCGGTCGCTGCGCTCACGACGCTGACCTGACCCTGGATCGTCGGCAGGCCGCGCTCCCGGTTGTGCGGCACGACGGTGACCAGCTTGTGCACGCCGAGATCGGCTCCGACCGCAACCATTGAGAGCACGGCACCGCCCTCGCCCATCGACAACACCTGCCGTTGCGGGCAATCGATTTTGCCCGCGGCCAGCTCGAGTGCGGCAGTGCGCAGTGCGGCCACCAGTACTGCGTAGGGCAGCAGCGCCGCGGTATCGGCTGCGGAGAGCGCCTTCATGACGGCCGGCCGGTCGACGCGACCACAGCGGCTGCCGCGACTGCGACCTCGTTGCGCACGTAAACGGGCCAGGCCAGCTCTGGAGCCACCGCCGCCTGCAGGCCGTCGTGCGCGGCCAGCACGGCAATCTCGGTGGCGCGCGGGCGCGCCTCGGGCAGCAGTGGCGCGAGCCGCGCAGCGATTGGCGCGAGAGCGGGGAAGACGGCGAAGCCGGTACCCACGCCAGCGACGGCACCCGCGCGCGAGTCGAGCCACGCCTGTGCATTGGCCAACATCGCTTCAGGACGCGCTACCGCTTCAACGGTATCAGCGACGGCATGGCCATCGACGCAGATGAAGCCCGCCCAGTACACCTCGCCCATGCGCGCGTCGTGACACACCAGTGCACGCGTGCCCTCGGCAGTACCGGACAGGGCACGTTCAGCCAGCGCGCGCAGATCGGACACCGGGATCACCGACAGATTCGCAGCGTAGGCGAGCCCCTGCGTGACGCTGGCGGCGAGCCGCAGGCCCGTGAAGGCCCCGGGGCCGCGGCCAAAGGCCATGGCGTCGAGCCCGCCCAGCGCCAGGCTGGATTTCGCGAGCAGCGCGTCGACCATCGCCAATAGCTGATCGCCGTGGCCGCGCTCCGCTCGCGCTTCCTGTTCGAGCACCTCGCCTTCGTACCACAGCGCCACGCTGCACCAATCCGTCGCCGCATCCAGCGCCAGCAGTTTCATGCCGGCACCAGCTCGCGCGCACTGCGCCGCAGCAGCGCAATGGCATCATCGGCATCGCGCGTCGGCTTCAGTGGCGGCAGGCTGGCCAGGAGAGCCCGGCCATAGCCGCGCGTCATCAGCCGCGGGTCGCAGATCATCACCACGCCGCGATCTTCCTCGCTGCGGATCAGCCGCCCGACGCCCTGCTTCAATGCCAGCGCCGCCTCGGTCAGCTGGTAGTCGCGAAACGCGTTGATACCCTGCGACTGCAGGTATTGGGTGCGCGCGCGCACCTGCGGATCTTCAGGCGATGCAAATGGGAGTTTGTCGATGACGACGAGGCGCAGCGCGACGCCCTGCACGTCGACGCCTTCCCAGAAGCTCGCGGTGCCGAGCAGCACCGCGCGGCCGGATTCGCGGAAGCGCCGCAACAGCAATTCGCGCGGCGCATCGTTTTGCACCAGCAGCGGCCAGTCCCTGATCCAGTCCTGCGAGCGCAGCGTCTGCGCTGCGATGCGCAGCGCGCGATGGCTGGTGAACAGCAGGAAGGCGCCGCCGTCACTGGCCTCGAGCAGCGGCCGCGCTGCCTCGAGAACGGCTTCTGTATAACCGGACGCCGACGGATCCGGCAGTCCTTCCGGCAAGTACAGCAACGCCTGGCGCTCGTAGTCGAAGGGACTGTCCAGGCACAGCGTCGCGGCATCGGTGAGGCCGAGGCGCGTCGAGAAGTGCTCGAAGTTCCCGGCCAGCGCCAGCGTTGCAGAGGTGAAGATCCACGCGCTCGGGTGTTGCTCGACGAGACCGCGAAAACGGTTCGAAATATCGTAGGGCAGGAGGCTGAACGCGAAGCCGCGTGCCGTGACTGCGACGCTGCGCGCGCCGGCGCCGGCTTTGGCGTCACCGTCACCGTCGACGTCACCGTCGACGTCGGCCCTGTGCGGCTCGCTCATGACCTGCGCCAGGTCGGCAGCCAGCGCGCGTGCGCGCGCTGCGCACTGCACGACCCCGGCCGAGTCGCTGTGCGCCTCGAGTGCGCTGGCGTACGCGCCCAGCGCAGCATGGAGCGCAGCGCAGTCAGCGCGCGCATCGGCGGCAAGTTCCTCCCAGGCGAAGCGCCGCTCCTGGCGGCCGAAGCGCGCGGCCAGCGCCTGCAGCGGCTGTTCGACAGGCTGCTGGAGCTTCGCGATCGCGCCGGCAGGCACCTTCAGCGCCGTCAGCTCGGCGCGCGCATCGTGCAGCAGCGTGTCGAACTGGCGGCTGGAGCAGGACACGCCGAAGAACTCCGCCGCCAGGTCGGGCAGCTGGTGCGCTTCATCGAGGATCAGCGCGTCCACGCCCGGCAGCAGTTCGCCGAAGCCTTCCTCCTTGAGCGCCAGGTCCGCGAGCAGCAGATGATGATTGACGACCACCAGGTCGGCTTCCAGCGCCGCGCGCCGCGCGGCGAATACATGGCAGCGCGAGAACTCGGCGCAGCGCGCGCCGGTGCAGGCCTCGCGCGTGCTGGTGAG
>PMNQ01000011.1:2660-2891 GCA_003162555.1 Gammaproteobacteria bacterium
AAGGTCTTGCCGGTACCGGTACCAGCCTCGACCAGCAGGTGTTCGCGCTGCTCCAGCGCCTGCGCAATCCGTCCGGCCATGCGCCGCTGCGATGGCCGTGACACGAAGCCCTCGAAGGCACGCGCCAGGGGCCCGCCCGGGCGGAATATGTCGTCCAGTGCGCTCATTCTGGACCGGAAATCGATGGTATGGGATTCACTCCAGGCGGCACCGTTTATACTCACGCACCCC
>PMNQ01000180.1 GCA_003162555.1 Gammaproteobacteria bacterium
TTCGAGCGCGCCAAGGACAAGATCTACATGGGCGCGGAGCGCCGCTCCATGGTGATGAGCGAAAAGGAAAAGAAGATGACCGCGTACCACGAGGCGGGCCACGCCATCGTCGGCTTTGTCGTGCCGGAACATGATCCCGTATACAAGGTGACGATCATCCCGCGCGGCCGCGCGCTGGGCCTCACCTGGTACCTGCCCGAAGGCGATCGCTACAGCACCAGCAAACTGCAGCTGCAGGGCCGCATCGCCTCGATGTTCGGCGGGCGCATCGCCGAGGAGCTGATCTTCGGCGCCGATGGCGTGACCACCGGCGCCACCAACGACATCGAGCGCGCCACCGACCTGGCGCGCAGCATGGTCACGAAATGGGGCCTGTCCGACCGTCTCGGGCCGCTTTCCTATGCCGAGGAGGAAGGCGAAGTGTTCCTGGGCCGCAGCATAACGCAGCACAAGTCGGTGTCCGACAAGACTGCCGATACCATCGACGAGGAAATCCGCCGCGTCATCGACGAGAACTACGCCAACGCGAAAAAAATCCTCGTGGCCAACATGGACAAGCTCCACGCCATGGCCGATGCGCTGGTGAAGTACGAGACCATCGACGATTCACAGATCGGCGACATCATGGCCGGTCGCGTGCCCAAGCCGCCCGAAGGCTGGGACGATGTGGGCGGCGGATCGGGAGGCAAGCCCGCCGTTGCCGATGCGCCCGAAGTCCCCGGCACACCCCCGATCGGCACGCCGGCGGGCCAGCACTGAACAGCGCCGTCACCCCGCGCCGGCTGGCGTTGCGCCACGCGCGCGGCACGCTGCTCCTCAGCGAGCCGGTGGTCATGGGGGTGCTGAATATCACCCCCGACTCCTTCAGCGACGGCGGCCAGTACCTCGATCCCGCGCGCGCACTGGAACGTGCTCTGGCCATGATCGCCGACGGTGCGGCGATCATCGATGTCGGCGGGGAATCCACGCGCCCCGGTGCCGCTCCGGTCACACTTGATGAAGAGCTGCGGCGCGTACTGCCGGTCGTGCGGGCGCTGGCGCGCGACAGTGCCGCGCTGATTTCAGTCGACACCAGCCGTGCCGAGGTGATCGAACAGGCGGTCGGCGAGGGCGCGGCCATGATCAACGACGTGCGGGCGCTGCAAGGGCGCGGTGCACTGGCCGCCGCGGCGCGCGGCGGGGCGGCCATCTGCCTGATGCACATGAAGGGCGAACCATCGACCATGCAGCAATCGGTGCAGTACCGGGATGTCGTGGGCGAGGTGCGCGCCATGCTGGCCGCGCGGCTCGCAGCCTGCCGGGAAGGCGGCATAGACGCCGAACGGCTGTGTATCGATCCGGGCTTTGGCTTTGGCAAACTGGCGCAGCACAATCTGGAGCTGTTGCGGAATCTGGCTGAACTGCTGGAGCTCGACCGGCCGGTGCTGGTCGGGCTGTCACGCAAGTCGATGCTCAGGACGCTGACCGGGCGCGAGAGCGGCGAGCGATTGGCGGGTAGTATTGCCCTGGCGACCGTGGCGGCGCTCAATGGCGCCTCGATCATCCGCGCGCATGATGTCGCGGAAACGGTCGATGCGGTGCGCGTCGCGGCGGCGCTCAGGCGCTGAAACAGTCAAGTGAGGTGCGGCGGTGAGTAGAGTCTATTTCGGGACCGACGGCATCCGCGGGCGGGTCGGCGAGCATCCGATGACGGTCGACTTCGCGCTGCGCCTGGCGAGCGCCGCCGGCCGGGTGCTGGCGCCGCAAGGCGGCGCCGTGCTGATCGGCAAGGACACGCGCCTGTCCGGCTACATGTTCGAAGCGGCGCTCGAGGCCGGGTTCGTCGCCGCCGGCGTGAACGTCATGTTGATGGGGCCGTTGCCGACGCCGGGAATCGCCTACATGACGCGGCGCCTGAAGTGCAATTTCGGCGTGGTNNTTCTTCGACGGCAGCGGCGGCAAGCTGTCCGATGAACTCGAGGAGCAGATTGAAGCACAGCTCGAGGCCCCGCCGGTAACGCGCTCTTCGGGCGAGCTGGGCCGCGCGCGCCGCGTGGATACCACGCGCGCGATGTACCAGGAATTCGTGCGCGGCACGCTGCCTGAAGGCACCGACCTCGCCGGCATGAAGATCGTCGTGGACTGCGCCAATGGCGCGGCCTACAAGGTCGCGCCACGCACGCTCGCGGATCTCGGCGCCGACATCGTGCCAATCGGCTCCTCGCCAAACGGGCGCAACATCAATGTCGGTTGCGGATCGACCGCACCGGAACTGCTGCAGCTGACCGTGCCCGGCGTGAATGCGCAGGCCGGCATCGCCCTCGATGGCGACGGCGACCGGGTGTTGATGGTCGATCACCTCGGGCGCGTCGTCGATGGCGACCAGCTCCTGTACGTCATTGCCTGCGCCCGCCAGGCGAAGGGCGCGCTGCCGGGCCCGGTGGTGGGCACGCTGATGAGCAACCTCGGACTCGAGCTCGCGCTGCGCGAGCGCGGCATTGCCTTCGAACGTGCGGCCGTAGGCGATCGCTATGTGCTGGCGCGCCTGCGCGAAACCGGCGGCGTACTGGGCGGAGAGACTTCGGGGCATATCCTTTGCCTCGATTGCACCACGACCGGCGACGGCCTGGTCAGCGCACTGCAGGTGCTGACGATCATGCGCGAATCGGGCAAGTCGCTGGCGGAACTGGCTGCCGGCATGACGCGATTCCCGCAGGTCATGCTGAACGTGCGGGTGGCAAAACGCTTCGACCCGAGCAGTGTTCCAGCCGTCCGTACGCTGCTGGGCAAGCTTGAAACCCAGCTGGGCAGCCGGGGCCGCATCGTGCTGCGGCCCTCAGGCACCGAACCTTTGATCCGCGTCATGGTCGAGGCCCAGGAGGAAGGCCTGGCACGCGGCTGTGCCGAGCAGCTGGCGGAGGCCGTGCGGGCTGTGGGGGCCTGAAACCGCCCGATGGGGTTATCTGCATTGCGCCCACCGGCACGCATGGCTATGATCGCGCGCCCTGAAAACCCCAAGGGTCCTGATACCCGCCCATGCGACGCAAGATAGTAGCCGGCAACTGGAAGATGAACGGATCGCGTGCCGAGAACGCGACACTGATCGAAGCCATCGTCGCCACCGCGACGGCCGAACAGGTCACCTGCCTGATCTGCCCTCCCTATGTATACCTGCATGACGCCTGGCGCCTGCTGCGCGGCGGCGCCGTGGCGCTGGGCGCCCAGGACATATGTGCCGAAGCGGTCGGCGCATACACCGGTGAAATCTCGGCCGCCATGCTGGTGGACGTCGGCTGCCAGTACACGCTGGTCGGTCATTCGGAGCGCCGTGCACTGTACGGCGACAGCAATGCGCTGGTGGCGCGCAAGTTTGCGGCCGCGCGCAGCGGCGGGCTGATTCCGATCCTGTGCGTCGGCGAGCAGCTCGCGGAGCGCGAGGCTGAGCGCACCAACGAGGTGGTCGGCGCGCAGCTCGACGCCGTGCTGCAGCTCTCGGGCGTCGCGGCGCTGGCCGACGCCGTCATCGCCTACGAGCCGGTCTGGGCTATCGGCACGGGCCGCACCGCCACGCCCGAACAGGCCCAGGAAGTGCACGCTTTCATACGCCAGCGCGTGGCCAGTGAGGATGCTAAAATCGCTGCCGGGCTGCGTATCCTCTATGGCGGCAGCGTCAAGGCGGGGAACGCCCGCGACATATTCGCGAAGCCCGATGTCGACGGCGGCCTGATCGGCGGCGCGTCGCTCAAGGCGGATGAGTTTCTGGCTATCGTTGCCGCGGCCGTGAGCCTCGGCCTGAGTTGATCAATACCATGTTGCACACAATCCTGATGAGCGTTCATTTCTTCACGGCCATCAGCATCATTGCGCTGGTGCTCCTGCAGCGCGGCAAGGGTGCCGAGGCGGGCGCTGGCTTTGGCGCCGGCGCGTCGGGCACCGTGTTCGGTGCGCGCGGGGCGGGCACGGCGCTGTCGCGTGCCACCGCGATTCTGGCCGGCATCTTCATGATCACGAGCCTGTCTCTGACTTACGTGGGCGGGCATGCGGCCGCTCCGGCGCCCAGCGTCCTCGATCGCATGTCGCAGCAGGCGCCGGCCAATTCCGTGCCGGCCCAGGGGGTGCCCGCTTCGTCGGCTCCAGCTCCGCAGACTGCGCCCGCGAGCCCGGCACCCGCCAGCCCGGCGCATTAATCCAATTCAGCCGACGTGGTGGAACTGGTAGACACACTAGCTTGAGGGGCTAGCGCCGCAAGGTGTGGGAGTTCGAATCTCCCCGTCGGCACCAATTCTCTCGTAGAATTGCTGCGGCAATCGGGGGCGGATGGGAAACTGTCCGCCCTTTTTGACACCAGGTGGATCGGGATGCTCGAAAATTACCTTCCGGTGCTGTTGTTCCTGGCGCTGGCCACGTTGCTGGCGGCGGTGCTGCTCGGGCTCGGCGCGGTATTGGGTCGCCTCGGTGCCCGAAAGCACGGCGATGCCGACAAGATCTCCGCCTATGAGTGCGGGTTCGATGCCTTCGAGGACACGCGCGCCCGATTCGACGTGCGCTACTACCTGGTCGCCATCCTTTTCATCGTATTCGATCTCGAGATCGCCTTCCTGTTTCCTTGGGCGGTGTCGCTGAGCTCCACTGGCCGCTTTGGCCTGGGTGTGATGGCCGTATTTTTAGGCATACTCGTGGTCGGATTCATATACGAGTGGAAGAAAGGGGCCCTGGAATGGGACTAGCCGCCGAGGCCGATCCGGTGCTGTCCGCGGCGGACGCTGCCGAGGGCTTCGCGCAACGCGGTTTCATGACCACTCGGCTCGACAGCCTGGTCAGCTGGGCGCGCACCGGCTCGCTGTGGCCGATGACCTTCGGCCTGGCCTGCTGCGCGGTCGAGATGATGCACGCGGGCGCCTCGCGCTACGACCTGGACCGTTTCGGGGTCGTGTTCCGACCGAGCCCGCGTCAGTCCGACGTCATGATCGTGGCCGGCACGCTGGTCAACAAGATGGCCCCGGCGCTGCGCCGCGTCTATG
Source organism: Gammaproteobacteria bacterium (assembly GCA_003162555.1). Taxonomy (GTDB): domain Bacteria; phylum Pseudomonadota; class Gammaproteobacteria; order Steroidobacterales; family Steroidobacteraceae; genus FEN-1191. The sequence goes on from PMNQ01000180.1 coordinate 5,001, forward strand.
ACCAGATGCCCGAGCCGCGCTNNCCGTCGCAGCGACCCCATAAGTGTTGGCAGGCCCTAGATGGGCGCCGCGAGCGACAGCCTGGCGAGTGACCTGCGCGCAGGTTTCGGCGAACGACTCGCGCTGCATGTCTCGGGCGCCGATGAAATCACCGCTGAAGTGAGGAGCGCTGAACTGCTGGAAGTCGCGCTGCTGCTGCGTGATGCGCCGACGCTCCAGTTCGCGATGCTGATCGATGTCGCTGGCGTCGACTACCTCGATTACGGCCGCGTCGAATGGCAGGCCGAGCAGGCGACCGGAACAGGGTTCAGCCGCGGCGTCAATAGCGCCGCGCCCCACACGCTGCGCGGCAATCGTCGTTACGCCGTCGCCTACCAGCTGCTGTCACTGACGCACAATCGCCGGCTCCGGCTGCGCGTCTGGTGCGAAGAGGGCGAGGATCCGGCCGTCGATTCTCTCACTGACATCTGGGCGAGCGCCGCCTGGTTCGAGCGCGAGGCGTATGACCTCTTCGGCATACTTTTCCGGGGCCATCCGGATCTGCGGCGTTTACTTACGGATTACGGTTTCATTGGCCATCCGTTCCGCAAGGACTTCCCGCTGATCGGCAATGTCGAGGTGCGTTACGACCCGGTGCAGAAGCGGGTCGTATACGAGCCGGTGACGATCGAGCCGCGCACGCTGGTGCCGCGCGTCATCCGTCACGACGACCGCTACGACCCCGCGCTCCTTGGCAAGCGTGGCGGCGGCGCGGCCGGAGGTGCGGGTGGCTGAGATCCGCAATCTGACCATGAATTTCGGGCCGCAGCACCCGGCTGCGCACGGCGTGCTGCGCCTGGTGCTCGAGATGGACGGCGAAGTGATCCAGAAGGCCGATCCGCATATCGGTTTGCTGCACCGTGGCACGGAGAAACTGGCCGAGTCGAAGCCCTTCAATCAGTCGATCGGCTACATGGACCGGCTCGACTACGTTTCGATGATGTGCAACGAACACGCCTACGTGCTCGCGATCGAGAACCTGATCGGCATCACTCCGCCGCCACGCGCGCAGTACATCCGCGTGATGTTCGACGAGATCACGCGCATCCTCAATCACCTGATGTGGCTCGGCGCACACGGCCTCGACATCGGGGCCATGACCGTGTTCCTGTTCTGCTTCCGCGAGCGCGAGGACCTGATGGACTGCTACGAGGCGGTCTCGGGCACGCGCATGCACGCGACCTATTACCGCCCAGGCGGCGTGCACCGCGACCTGCCCGAAGCCATGCCGCGCTACCGCGCCTCGCGCTGGCGGTCGGAAGCGGATGCCGCGCGCCTCAATGATGCGCGTGCTGGCTCGCTGCTCGACTTCATCGAGGATTTCACGCGCCGCTTCCCGGCCTGTGTCGATGAGTACGAGACGCTGCTGACGGACAACCGCATCTGGAAGCAACGCACTGTGAACATCGGCGTCGTTCCCCCCGAGCGCGCGATCCAGCTCGGATTCACAGGTCCCATGCTGCGCGGGTCCGGGGTGGAGTGGGATCTGCGCAAGAAGCAGCCGTACGAAGTGTACGGCGCGATGGATTTCGACATCCCGGTCGGACGGAACGGTGATTGCTACGATCGCTACCTGGTGCGTGTGGAGGAAATGCGGCAGTCAAACCGCATCATCCAGCAATGCCTGACCTGGCTGCGGGCCAACCCCGGGCTGTCGATGATCGAGGACAGCAAAGTGCGCGCGCCGCGGCGCGAAGAGATGAAGGGCGACATGGAATCGCTCATCCATCATTTCAAGTTCATGACCGAAGGCTACTGCGTGCCCGAGGGCGAGAGCTATGCCGCGGTCGAGGCGCCGAAAGGCGAGTTCGGCGTTTACCTGGTGTCTGATGGCGCAAACAAGCCGTACCGCCTCAAGTGCCGGGCGCCGGGCTTTGCGCATCTTGCAGCGCTCAGCGAGATGGTCACCGGTCACATGCTGGCGGACGTCGTCGCCGTGATCGGCACGCAGGACATCGTTTTCGGGGAGATTGATCGCTGATGAGCGCCACTGAGGGCCCGATGAGCGCCGCACTGCCGCCGGCTACGCTGTCCGAGCACACGCGCGCGGAGATCGACCATTGGGTGGCGCGTTTCCCGGCCGGCCGCCAGCGCTCGGCGGTGATTTCTGCGCTGCGTGCGGCGCAGGAGCAGAACCAGGGTTACCTGACCGCGCCGCTGATGGACGCCGTGGCCGCCTACCTCAAGCTCCCGCCGATCCAGGTTTACGAGGTCGCGAGTTTCTACTCGATGTTCGAGACGCATCCCTGCGGCCGTCACCACGTGAGCGTGTGCACCAACATTTCATGCATGCTGCGCGGCGGAGAGGAGTTGCTGGCGCACGTCGAGCAGCATCTGGGCATCAAGGTCGGCGAGAGCACGCCCGATGGCCGCATCTTCCTCAAGCAGGAAGAAGAATGCCTGGCCGCCTGCACCGGTGCGCCGATGATGATGGTCGATCACGATTATCACGAGAATCTGACGGACGACAAAGTCGATCAGATTCTCGATGAGCTGAAGTAGGAACAGGAAACGCGCATGGGAGCATGGGAAGAAAAGCGGAACCTGGTGTGCCTCGAGCCCATCAAGCTCGAGCGCCCGTGGACGCTTGCGACCTACCAGAGCATTGGTGGCTACGAGGCCTGGAAGAAGCTGCTCGCCGAGAAGACTCCGCGTGAACAGATCATCGATGCGGTCAAGGCTTCGGGGATCCGCGGCCGTGGCGGCGCCGCCTTTCCGATGGGCGTGAAGTGGAGCTTCATGCCACGCAATGCGCCGATGCAGAAATACCTGGTCTGCAATTCGGACGAGAGCGAACCCGGCACCTGCCACGACCGCGACATCTTGCGCTTCAATCCGCATGCGCTCATCGAAGGCATGGCGATCGGCGGCTATGCGATGAATGCCACCGTCGGCTACAACTACATCCGCGGCGAGTTCCTCGGCGAGCCGGTGCCGCGCTTCGAGGCGGCAGTCAAAGAGGCTTACGCCGCCGGGCTTCTGGGCAAGAACATCCTGGGTTCGGGCGTCGATTTCGATCTCTACCCTTTCGTCGGTGCCGGCGCCTACATCTGCGGCGAGGAAACGGCATTGCTCGATTCGCTCGAGGGCAAGCAGGGCAAGCCCCGCTTCAAGCCGCCGTTCCCGGCCGCGTTCGGCCTGTACGGCGCGCCGACGACGATCAACAACTGTCAGAGCATTGCTTCGGTGCCGACCATCCTGCGCAAGGGCCCGCAGTGGTTCGCCGCGCTCGGGCCTGCGAACTCGGGCGGCACGAATATTTTCTCGGTCTCGGGCCACGTGAACAATCCCGGCAATTTTGAAGTGCCGCTCGGCATTCCCTTTGCCGACCTGCTCGACATGGCCGGCGGCATCTGGAAGGGGCGCCACATCAAGGCGGTGATTCCCGGCGGCTCCTCGGTGCCAGTGGTGCCGGGCGAGACCATGATGAAGGTCAATATGGATTACGACTCGCTCAAGGCGATCGGTTCCAGTGTGGGCTCTGCCGCGGTGATCGTCATGGACGAGACTACCTGCATGGTGCGCACGCTTGAGCGCCTGGCGCGCTTTTATATGAGCGAGTCCTGCGGCCAGTGCACCCCCTGCCGCGAGGGNNGCGGCGGCCTGGCCGGTGCAGAGTTTCCTCAAGCACTACCGGCACGAATTCGAGTTCATGGTTGATCACGGCGGGCGCAGCATCGTCGCGCCCGACGCGCCGCCCGGCACGCAGGTGGCGGCATGAGCGCCGAGTTCGTCAACGTCGAGGTAAACGGTGTTGCGGTCAAGGCTCCGAAAGGCGAGATGATCATCCGCGTCACGGACGCGAACGGCGCCTACATCCCGCGCTTCTGCTACCACGACAAGCTGACGATTGCCGCCAACTGCCGCATGTGCCTGGT
>PMNQ01000020.1 GCA_003162555.1 Gammaproteobacteria bacterium
CAGGTGCGCAAAGCGGCTCGCCAGCGCCGCCTGCAGCTCCAGGCAGTACTCGCCGTACTCGCCAGCCAGCCCGCGCTCGCGGCCGCGCAGCCAGAAGTGCTGGAAGCCTGCGGTCCAGTGGTCGGTGCCCGAGGTGCCGAAGGAGTGGATGTAAGTCTCGCCGACCTGGCGCCAGTTCTCGAAGGAAATGCCCAGCTTGAANNTCCAGCCGGCCGTGCCGCCGCCGGCGATGACCACTCGCTTCATCTGCTTGGCCGTCAAGTGCGCTCTCCCTGCCAGGTTGGCAACGTCATTCACCGATTCAACTGTTTGAGCAACAGTGCGCGCAACGCGCGCGCGCGATTCGCGTCCAGCGGACCGAGCAGACCGCGGCCGCGCTCGGGAATATGCGTCGCGGCCGTGTCGTCGGCCGCGAACACGTAGTGATCGAGGATGCCGCGCCAGGCGGCGCGCTGCGCCGGCGGCAGTGCACGCAGGCTCAGCAGCGCATGCATCAGCACGTTGACGGGCGCACCCTGCCAGGCCGGCACGGTCTGCCACCAGTAGTTCACCAGCACGTTGAACGCATCGAGCGCCTCGACGTGATGCCACCACATGCCAGGGATGTACAGCGCATCGCCCGCCTCCATCTCGGCAATCTGCGCGCTGCGCAGCGCGGCTGCAAAGCGCGGGAAGCGCGCATAATCGGGATTGGCGAAATCGACCAGGCTGATCTGCTGGCCGGCCGGCGTGAACTCGAGTGGGCCGCCATACAGATTGGGCAGCGCATCGGGCGGAAACAGCGTGAAGCGGCGCCGTCCCACCGCGACGCAGGCCAGGTTGTCGGGCATGTCGAAGTGCGCCGCGATGCGCGTGCGATTGCCGAGCCAGATGCTCGCGAGCGCGTCGCCCGGGAGTCCGGCCACGTCATTTTCGGCGCGCATGCCCGGCAGGCAGGTATCGATGGTCGTCGAGCCCACGTACACCGCGGGCGCATCGACATCGTGCTCGTGCCGCTCGAGCGCTGCGAACACCGCCTCCAGCTTCACCATCGCCGCCTGGTAATTGAAGCCGCTGAAATCGTCGTTGTAGAAAAACCGGCCGCGGATTTCCGGCGGCCCGAACCAGGCGCCGACGGTTGCATCGCGGTAGTAGCCGCGCAGGTACGCGAGTGCCGCGGACATCGACTGGCGGCCGGCGCGCACCAGTGGCCACTGCGCCACCAGGCCGCGCAACAGCAGCGGTTCGCGCGCATCCCGCACCGCCTCGCGCCACGCCGGCGCTTCAGCCGCGTTGATGGCGCGCACGCTGGCGGCGGCCGTCGACATCACATGCGCCGGTTGCGCCGGTCGATCAGATCGCGGAAATGCACCGTCGATGCCACCACCATGTACATCGGCTCGAGGAACCCCTGCGCATGGAGCTGGGTGATCGCCGCGCCGTCGAGCGCGCGCACCTTCTCCTCGTTCACAGTGTAGAAACCGGCCAGGCGATTGTTCGAACCGTCCTTGAGCTCGACATCCAGCACGAAGGACTCGAGCAGGTCGTGCGCCAGCATGGCCTCGCAGAAGGCCGGCGAGGCCGCCAGTCCCGCGTGCAACGCGCCCAGCAACGAGCTGATGCGCTCCAGATACGGCGTGGATCCGCCGTACTCGAGGAACAGCGGCTCGCCCTCGGTATAGCTGACCCGCGGGCTGTCGAGGTCGACGTGTATCACGGGCTGCGCCGGCTGGCCGGCCTGGCCTGCGTTGTTCCCGCCGATCAGAAACGGCAATCGCTCGACGCTGATCGGAACATAGGGCGCGTCCCAGCCCTTGTCGGTCAGGAACAGATTCTCGCCGGCCTCGAAGCCCAACAGCGCGAGTGGCTGCATCTGCCCGGTGTCGGCGCGCTTCTGGAATACGATCGGGTAACTGGCCTGGATGTTGCGAAACTCGCCCGGTACGGTCAGCGCATACATCTGGTTGTCGCCATAGGCCACAGAGCGCGTCGTGATGATGCGCATCGCCTTGTGTTCGACATTGCTCAACAGTGCGTGCTTGGCCATCCGTTTCCCTTTGCGTCAGATTCGCCGCGTCAGATGCGCTGCAGCCGGTAACTCTGCAGGTGATTCAACAGCGCCCGATTGGTCGGCAGCGCCGCCAGCATGGATTTGCCGAGCGTCGTCACTTCGGCAAACGCTCGCTGTGCCAGCGCCGCATTCTCCGCCCGTTCCGCCACCGGCGGCAGCTGCGGGCGGAAGCCCATACCGTACAGCACGTAATGGTAGCTGGCTGAGGGAAAGATCTCCTCGATGCGATAAAAATCGTAACGCGAGGGACTCTGCCGCTGCCACACCCCTAGCAGTTCCGCCAGCCGCGGCGGCACGCTGGCGGGAGCGCGGTGATCGCTCCAGTAGGCCGAGTCGCAGCGCTTCGAGAGCAGGTAGTGGAGCTTTAGGAATTCGACCGCGCGCTCCCAACGGTAGCGGAATGCGTCGTTGAAGCGCGCCGCCACGACGTCCATCAGCGCCCGCGTGGCCGGCAGCTGATCGCTGATCATCGCGGCGGAGAATTCAACCAGCGCCAGCGCGGATGCTTCGAGCGGCTCGACGAAGCCCGCCGAGAGACCCACAGCCACACAGTTGCGGTGCCAGAGCGTTTCGCGGTACCCGGGCCGGAACGACAGTTTGCGCGGCGACAGCGCGGCGGCGGCATCGGCGCCTGCACCGTTGGCCATGTAGTCGCGCAAGGTTCGCTCGGCCTCGTCATCGGACATGTGCGCGCCCGAATACACATAGCCCACGCCGCGCCGCGTCTGCAGGCCGATGTCCCAGATCCAGCCCGCGGCGCGGGCCGTCGACAACGTGTGCGAAGCAATCGGCGCATCCGCCGTGGCGTACGGCACCTGCACCGCGAGTGCGGAATCATTGAACAGCTGCGGCTGCACCGACAGCAGCGGCACGCCGTAGTGCTGTCCCAGCAGGAGCGACGAGAACCCGGTGCAGTCGATGTACAGGTCGCCTTCGATGCGGCCATGCGCGTGGGTGACGATCGCGGCGATATCGCCGTTGTCGGCGGATTCAACGCGGGCCACGTGATCGACGATGTGCCGCACGCCGAGCCGCGCGGTGCAATGCCGCTGCAGGAACGGGCCGAACTTGCCGGCGTCCAGGTGGTAGGCATAGTTGGCGACCGCAGCGAACTCCGGCGTCGTCACCTGTTTCGGGGCGCGCCCACGCTCACACAGCTGCGGCTGGTAACTGACCAGCTCCGCGTACGGCGCCGCGGCGTGATCGCGCAGCCAGGGAGTGACCAGGTCAGCCTCGCCATAGCCCTGCGGCAGGCTGAAGGGATGGTAGTAATGCTCGCCACCACCATTGCTCCAGCCGGCGAAGCGTGAGCCCTGCTTGAAGGAGGCGTCGCATTCGCGGATGAAATCCGTCTCCGACACACCGATGCGCCGCAGCGTGTCGCGCATCGAAGGCCAGGTGCCCTCGCCTACGCCGATGGGACTGACGGCCGGTGACTCGACCAGGGTCACTTCCAGGCCCGGCACGCGCGGAATCTGGTGATCGGCGGCAATGACGCCTGCGGCCAGCCACCCGGCCGATCCGCCGCCCACGATCACCACGCGCCTGACTTGCTCACTCACCAGCGGTCACTTCCATACAGGGTAGCGGCCATCCTACACCCACACGAAAAAGCCGCTGGGGGGCAGCGGCTCTTTCGTCCCACAGCCACTTTCGCGCCGGGGTCTCGCAGCAGGTCTCGCCCCTGCTATTTGCCCAGTTGGTAGCGCGCTCCAATCATGTAGCGGGCACCGGTCTGAGTGGCAAATTCCACTGCCTCGTGCGTGCGGCTGTGCGAACGCGTGTTGCGGTCGGTCAGGTTGATCGCCTCGAGCTGGAAGCTCAAGCGGTCGTTGAGCTTGAAGCCGACATTGGCGTCGACCTGCCCGTACGGTTCCACGAACACCGGGCTGTTCTGTCCGTCCTGGCCGGCGTAGAACTGATCACGCCAGTTGTAGGCCACGCGCGCCGACCATGTCGCGTTCTCGTAGAAGGCGACGATGTTGGCGGTGTCGCTCAGGCCCTGCAGCGGGAACTGCGCGCCCAGGCTGGCGACGTTGTACTCCAGGTCGGATTTGACCTTGGTGTAATTGACGATGCCGCCAAAGCCGGTATTGCCGAACATCTGCTGCAGGTTGAGCTCCCAGCCCTTGATGCTGGAGGAACCCGAGGCGACTGGCTGGGTGATGTGGAACACGGTTACCGGATCGATGCCCGGCCGGCCGATGATGATGCCTTGGGCACTGGCCGTCGGCTGGATGACCGCCGGGTCGCCGGCGTGAGCGGTCAAAATATAGGTGCGTATGCACGGGCTGTCCGTAACCGCGCAGCCACCCGTGGTAATGGCCTCCTGCACCCACGGGCCAGCGCCCGGGTTCGGAATGTTGAACGGTGTTTCGTTGACCTGCTCGGTGCCCGGGTAGTTGGTGATGTCCTTCTTGAAGTAGCCCACGGAGGCGTAGCTACCCTTGGAGTAATACCACTCGAGCGCCAGGTCGATATTCTTCGACTCCAGCGGCTTGAGGGCCGGGTTGCCCTGGCTGCCGGTGCCAAATTCGGGCCGCGCCAGCGCGTCCAGGATCTGGCCGCCTTGAATGGCGCCCCAGCTCGGACGGCCGATGCTCTTGCCCCAGCTGGCGCGAGCCTTCAGGTTCGGCATCAGGTCGACATCGAAATCGAGGTTGGGCAGCGCGAATTTGTATGAGCCTGTCAGCGTCGTGAACGCCGGCGGTCCAAACGTGATGTTGACCTCATTGGCGGCCACCCACTGGCTGCCGATGGCGCTGGGCACTTTCGCGCTGGAAGTCACGTCGGTCTTTTCATAGCGCAGGCCGGCCGTGAAATGTGCCGGGCGCCCCATGTCGAAGGCCGTGGTGTACTGGAGGTACGCGCTGTTCGATTTTTCCTTGGTGGTGCGGTCCGTGTCCGTAAAGACCGGATTGGCCGAGAATGTGGCCGCGCCGCCAGCACCCCAGAAGGCGATGGCCGCGGCGCGGACGGCGTTGAAATCCCAGTTGAAGAACTGGTTGAATAGCCCGGCACTCCCGCTGCCCGAAATGTTCGGGAAGTACTGCCGGAGCGTATCCGGCGTAAAGGCCGAATCAGGATAGTCGGTGGGATTGCCGAGGCCACCCCACGCGTTCTGCTGCACGTTCGAGAAGGCCGAACGATTCGTGACGTCGGTGAGACCGAGACCGAAATCGAGATTCTGGCGGTCGGCGAATTTCCACACGCCGCCCAGCTGCACCTGCTTCACTTCCGCCTTGGTATAGCTGTTGCGGAAGCTCGAGCCGGTCGCTTCCATGTAGGCGGGGTCGATCGTGCCGTTGAGACTGGTTGGCAGCGTAACGCTCAGCACCGGGAAATCATGCGAGAAGTCGACGCCATTGGTGCCGCGGAAGTAGCCCGAAACGCCGAGCGTGTTGCTGTTGCCCAGCGGGCTGTCCTCGCCGTTTTTCGCGATCGAGTCATGCGCGTCGAAATTGAAATTGAGTTTATCGGTGGCTTCCCATTTCAGGTTGAAGCCCACGGAATTGTTCTCTGCCTTGGTCGCGTAGTCGGACTGGGCCATGGCCACGTCGGCGCAGCCCGCAAAGCCCACGACGCCGTTTGCATCCGGGGCCGCAGTGTCCGCGCAATTGACGTTCTCCACGTAGGAGAGCGGGCCCCGCACCGGACCACTGGTCCAGTTCGAAACCGAGGGACCGAAACCGAACCAGGCGGAAATTTCCTGCCGCCGCGTGTGGATCTTGTTCTCTGAGTAGGTGTAGTCGAGCGTGGCGGTAACCGAATCAACCGGCCGCCATTGCAGGGTCAGCTGGCCGTTGGTGCGCTTGCGCTCGATGCCGGTCAGGAAGTAACGGATGTCCTGCGGCACCTGGTAGATATCGTTGGGCCCTGGTGCATTGGTGATGGTGTTGGTGTTCCCAGCGCCATTGATCGTGCCCCAGGAGCTGGTGTCGCTCCCCAGGATCGAGTGGTAGCCGCTGGCGACACCGGCCTGGTTGTAGCCAGCCGAGCGATCCTGGTAGCTCGCTGAAATCGCGATGCCAAAGGTATTGTCCGCGAAGGTGTTGCTGTAGATGCCCGAAAACTCGGGCGTGTAGGTGCTGCCCTTGAACTTGTCCGGCAGATTCTCGATCGAGCGGTCGGTCACGGCCTTGACGCCGAAGGCAGCCCGGCGCCCTGGGGCATCCAGCGGACGCGTGGTCTTGATGTTGATCGTGGCGCCGAGGCCGCCGGTCGGACGATCGGCGCTCGAGGTCTTGTGGACTTCGATGGCGGCGATGGCATCCGAGGCGAGGTTGGCGAAGTCGAAGGAACGCGAATCGGAGGCGCTCGTGTCGTTGATGTCGGCGCCCGGCATCTGCCGGCCGTTCAGCGTCACCAGGTTGTAGTCAGCGCCGATGCCGCGCACCGACACCTTGGAACCCTCGCCGTTGGCGCGGTCGATGGACACGCCAGCGATGCGCTGCATCGACTCGGCCAGGTTCGTGTCCGGGAACTTGCCGATGTCCTCGGCCGTGATGCCGTCCACGAAACCGACAGCGTTGCGCTTGAGATTTTCCGACGAGACCAGACTGGCACGGATGCCGGTAATGACCACTTCCTCGAGCGTGCCGGTTGCGGGCGCAGCGGCCGTCTGCGCGTACGCAAACGGGGCGGCCACCAGGCCGAGCGCGAGGGCCACGCTTTGCGCCAGCGGCGTATTGCGCGGATGGCGCAACCGCATGTCCAGCGCGGACGGAACAAGTTCAGAGCGTTGCGCCGAACGGCGCAGATGAGATGACTTCACTTGGCTACCCCCTAACAATACCGCGTTATACGTTGACGACCGCCGACCCCGCACCTGTACTCCGGTGCGGTGTAATCGGTTTCTGAAACCGCTTTCATACGCGTCCGGGCCGATACTGCTCCGACGAAACGCACTGTGTCAAGAAAAATCGTGCGCTGCGTGCGCAGCCGGCTGGCCGGCACTGGTGAATCGCCGGGAGCCCGGCACGCGGCGCGGCGCGGGCAATCCTGAAACCGCTTGCAAAAGACGCCCTGCAAAAATAGCATCCGGCCGTGCGCAGGCGTTTCATCGGTATTTTGGCGCTTTTCCGTGCGGCTGCGGCGCGGCGCGGCGACCGTGCGCTGCGGCTGCTTTTTCTCGCCGCGGTGGCGGCACTCGCCAGCGCCTGTGGCGGCGGCTCGGCCGGTTCCGTCACGCCGCCGCTACCGCCGATGGCGGCTGGCCCCGGCGCGCCCGCGATATCCGAGGCGGGCGGCCTGCCTACGGGCTACACGCTGGTGTGGTCCGACGAATTCGACGTCGACGGCCCGCCGGATAGCAGCAAATGGGCCTACGACACCGCGCTGAACGCGACCGGCTGGGCCAATCACGAGCTGCAGTACTACGCCGCCGCGCGACCGGAGAATTCGCGCGTTGAAAGCGGCAACCTCGTCATCGAGGCGCGCCACGAGGACCTCACGAGCGCGCAATATCCCGACTGGGGCGGCCAGCACTACACCTCGGCGCGCCTCATCACCCGCGACCTCGCCAGCTGGACCTACGCTTTCGTCGAAGTGCGCGCCCAGCTGCCCTGCGGCGTCGGCACCTGGCCTGCGATCTGGATGCTCGCGGCAGTGCCGCAGCTGCACTGGCCCGCCGACGGCGAGATCGACATCATGGAACACGTCGGGTTCGATCCGGGCGTGATCCACGGCACGGTGCACACCACCGATTACAACGGCAAGCTCAAGAACGAGCGCACTGCAACCACGCAGATGGCCGATGTGTGCAGCGCCTTTCACCGCTATCAGCTCACCTGGACGCCCACGCGTATCACGGTGGGGATGGACGATCACAATTACTTCCAGTACTCGAACGATGCCTCCGGCAAGGCCGAGTGGCCGTTCAACGGCCCGCAATACCTGCTGTTGAACATTGCCGTGGGCGGCGACTGGGGCGGCCTGCAGGGCGTGGATGACACGATTTTCCCGGTGCGCATGCTGATCGACTATGTGCACGTGTATCAACAATGAAATGGGGAGCACGCTGATGGACCGCCGCGAAATGCTTAAATCTGGCGCTGCTGCCGCCGGTGTCGCGCTGCTCCCGCAACTGGCGCTGGCTGCCGATGCGGCCGGCAAACTGAAACCTGGCGAATTTCCGCCCGGATTCCTGTGGGGCGCAGCCACCGCCGCCTACCAGGTCGAGGGCGCGTACAACGAAGACGGCAAAGGCGAATCGGTCTGGGACCGTTTCGTGCTCGCGCCCGGCAAGATAAAGAATGGCGACACCGGCAATGTCGCCTGCGACAGCTATCACCGATATCGCGACGACATCGCGCTGCTGCGCGCGATGAATCTCAAGTCCTATCGCTTCTCGATCGCGTGGACGCGCATCCAGCCCAACGGCACGGGCGCTGCCAACGCGCGCGGCCTGGCGTACTACGATCGCCTCACCGACGCGCTGCTCGAAGCCGGCATCCGCCCGCTGCCGACGCTGTATCACTGGGATTTGCCGCAGGAACTGGAAGACCGCGGCGGCTGGCCCAATCGCGATACGGCGGCGCGCTTTGCCGATTACGCGGCTATCATGGGCCGGGCGCTGGGCGATCGCATCAACAACTGGAGCCTGTTCAACGAATCCAAGGCGTTCACGCAGCTCAGCTACTGGCAGGGCGTGTTCGCGCCTGGCCGCAAGGACGCACTTGCATTCCTGAAGGCGACGCACACCGTCAACCTCGCGCACGGCTCGGGGTATCGCGCGCTCAAGGCCGCGAACGCAAAACTCCAGGTCGGCAGTGTCTACGATGTGTCGCCGCACATCCCGGCGACGGATTCGCCCGCCGACCGCGCAGCGGCCGAGGCCATGGCCAAGCTCTCGAATCTCTGGTTCGTGGCGCCGGTGCTCACCGGCCGCTATCCCGACGGCGTGCTGCCGGCGCAGCAACAGGCGGCACTGCTTGGCTGGCAATCCGGCGACGAGCAGCTCGTGCGGGCCGATCTCGATTTTGTCGGCCTAAACTATTACTCGATGACGCGTGTCGCCGCATCAGCGCAGAACTCCGGCGTGCCGGGCCTGAATGTGACGGTCGACTGGGCGGTCGGCCCGGATGAGAAGACCGACTTCGGCTGGGATATCTACCCGCAGGGTTTCTATGACATCCTCAAGAGCATGCAGCAGGTCACCGGCAAACGACCGATCGAGATCACCGAGAACGGCGCTGCCTATAACAACAAGCCGGACGCGACCGGCCAGATCCACGACCCCAAGCGCATTGCCTATCTGCGTGCGCATCTGAACGCGCTCTCGCGTGCGATCGCCGACGGCGTGCCGGTGCGCGGCTATCACTGCTGGAGCCTGATGGACAACTTCGAGTGGGCGCAGGGCTACAGCCAGCGCTTCGGCCTGACCTACGTGGATTTCGACAATCATCAGCAGCGCACACTCAAGGAATCCGCTTATTGGTATGCGAAGGTCGCCGCCGCAAACCGGGTAGTCTGAGTTGAAGTCTCCAGGACGGCTGTGCGTCGCGCTGTGCCTGGGTGCACTGTTCGCCGCGCCGCGCCCAGCCGCTTCGTTGCAAACCGCGGCAGCTGCCGCGACTTCGAATCTGTTAGCTGGCACGGGTAAAGCGCTGATCGATCCACCGCCCGCGCAACTGCCGATTCGCAACAACAACGATTCGCCGCTGGTCGCGATACACGATTCACTGTACGCACGCGCGCTGGTGCTGCAGGGCAAGGATTCGAAGGCCGTCATCGTCGTCGCCGACGTCATCATGATGTCCGATGAATTCTACGAGCAGGCCGTGGCGCGCATCGCTGCTGCCTGCAGCGTTGCGCGCGATCATGTGTGGTTGTCAGCCACGCACGTGCACACCGTGCCCTGGTCGATGGGCAACGGTTACGGCGAGGTGGTGCTCGCCGGGCTCATGAATGCCGTCGAAACGGCGCAACAACATCTGGAGCCGGTGCGTATCGCAGCAGGCAATGGCCAGGCCTACATCAACATGAACCGCGACGAGGCGTCCGCGGGCGGCTTTATCCTCGGGCAGGATCCCGAAGGGCCTTCGGACAAGACGGTCCGCGTGGTGGGTTTTTTCCGCGCCGATGGCAGCCCGCTGGCCATCCTCGCCAACTACGCCGTGCATGCCGTGACGCTGTACAGCTCCGACACGGCGGGCGACCACGCCGCGATGGTCAGCGCCGATATTCCGGGCATCGCCGACCGGTTCGTCGATGAACACTACGGCGCGCAGCGCACGCTGACATTCTGGACCAGCGGCGCGGCGGGCGATCAGAACCCGATCATGATGTCCTACCACGCGGAGCCCGGGAGCGATGGCAAGGTGCAGCCTTCGGACCTGCAGGCCGCGGGGTTCATGCTCACCAAACGCCTTGGCCAGGCGCTGGCACTGCAGATCATCCGCGTGACCGACCGCCTGGTGCCGCGGGAAGCACCCACGACGCTGCGTGCGGCGCAGGCCGTCATTTCCTGCCCGGCGAAGCTCGATCCGCAGACAAAACACACCGTGCGAATTTCATATCTCGGAATTGGCGCGGTGGATCTCGTCGGCATCTCCGGCGAAGTCACGACGCTGATTGACTGGCACCTGCGCAAACGGCTGGGCGCGCGCAGCCCGCTGTTGCTGACGCTCACCAACGGTTACTCGGGCTACCTGCCTGATGAGGCGAGCTACGCGCGCGGCAACACCTTCGAGGTCGGCAAGACCCAGTTCGCCCCCGGCTGCGTCGAAGCCGCAATTATCGGGCAGACACGCCAGCTGCTTGGCCCCGCGCTGAGGTAACATGGGACCGGTACCATTGCGCGCGGACCCTTAGGCGCGCGCAGGCCGTTGGGGAATCCACAGCGCATGCAGTCTGTGAATCGTTATCCGCTGCTGGTCGCGGGAGTGAGCGGCAGCGGCAAGAGCACACTGGCCCAGGGCTGGGCGCAACGCTGCGCGGCTCCCTTTATCGAAGGCGACCAGTATCACTCGCCTTCCAGCGTGGCGAAGATGCGCGCTGGTATCGCGCTCGAGGACGCGGATCGCATCGACTGGCTCGACCGGCTCGCGGCTGAGGNNGCTTAAGCGCGCTGAACCCTCTGCGCCGGTGCTGGCCTGCTCAGCCCTCAAACGCAGCTACCGCGAGCGCCTGCGGGCCGGTATTCCCGGGTTGCGCGTCGTGATGCTGGAGGTATCGCGCGAGCTGGCGATGGAGCGCGTTGCCCGGCGTCCCGGCCACTACATGCCGGTGACACTGGTCGACAGCCAGCTCCGCACGCTCGAGCGCCCGATTGACGAACCGCATACCTTGCTGCTCCAGGCCTCCCGGCCCATCGACGAACTGGTGACGATCATCGACGAGTGGCTGGCGACAACATGACTCACGATGCGCACTTGCTGTTGAACGTCGCGGCGGCGGTCGCGTTCCTCGTCGTGCTGGTCTCGGGACTCCGGCTCCATGCCTTCCTGGCCCTCCTCCTGGCTTCGCTGTTTCTCGGATTGCTCTCCGGCATGCCGGCTGGGCCGATGCTCACGGCGCTACAAAAGGGCGTCGGCGATGTGCTGGGCTTCGTGGCGCTGGTGCTGGCGCTGGGCGCGATGTTGGGACGATTGCTCACCGCATCGGGCGGGGCTGATCGCATTGCGCACACGCTGTTGGATCGCTTCGGGCCCGCGCGCGTGCACTGGGCCATCCTGTGCGCGGCCTTCCTGGTCGGAATCCCGTTGTTCTTCGAGATCGGTTTCGTGCTGCTGGTGCCGCTGGTGTTCGTAGTCGCCGCGCGCGTTGGAGTCGCGCCCATGAAAATGGGCTTGGCCCTGCTGGCCGGACTTTCGGTGCTGCATGGCCTTTTGCCCCCGCATCCGGGGCCCACCATCGCGGTGCAGGCCTTCGGCGCGGACATGGGCAAGACCATGCTCTACGGTCTGATCGTGGCGCTGCCCACCGCCGTGCTGGCCGGGCCACTGTTCGGCAGCCTGATCTCGCGCGTGGTGCCCGGACGACTGGTAAGCGAAGTTGCAGGGCCTGCGCTCGTCGATCCCGCTCGAGCCCCCGGTTTCGCCCTCACGCTCACCACAATATTGCTGCCGGTGCTGCTGATGCTGTTCCGCTCGGCCGCCGACGCGAACTGTCTGGCCGACAGCCCGCTGCGCATGTCGGCCGACTGGGTGGGCAATCCCATCGTGGCGCTGCTGCTGGCCCTGCTGCTCGCGCTCTACACGCTCGGCGCGCGCAGCGGTCTCGATCGAGCGCGCATGCTGGGACTGCTCGATGAGAGCCTGCGGCCGATCGCGGCAATCGTGCTGATCATCGGCGCGGGCGGCGGCTTCAAGCAGATGCTTATCGCCACCGGCGTGGGCGAGGCGATCGGACACATCGCCGCCCAGCACAGCACCTCACCGCTGGTGCTGGCCTGGCTGGTGGCGGGCGCGGTGCGCATCGTGACCGGCTCGGCCACGGTGGCAGTGATCACCGGCTCGGGCCTGATTGCGCCGCTCCTGCCGCTCTATCCGGGCGTGAGCCGCGAACTGCTGGTGCTGGCCACCGGCGCAGGTTCGCTGATGCTCTCGCACGTGAACGACGCGGGTTTCTGGCTGGTGAAGGAATACTTCAAGCTCAGCATCAGCGAAACGCTCAAGACCTGGACGCTGATGGAGACTTTGATATCGGTGCTTGCACTGCCGATGATTCTCGGGCTTTCGATACTGATCTGATTGCAACGTACGGAGTAGATTGTCATGGATAGACGCACCTTCCTGTCCGCAGCCGTGGCCACCGCAGCAGCCGCGGCCGCGGCCGCCCGCGACTTTGAGCACCCGGCGCACTATCCCGACCCCGATATCGTGGCACTCGACCCGCGCTTTGCCTTCAACGTCAACACGGGCGCGATCGAGCGGCTGACGACGGGCTGCCGCTGGTGCGAAGGGCCGGTGTACTTCCGCGACCTGCGTTGCCTGGTGTGGAGCGACATTCCGAACGATCGCATGATGCGCTGGAACGAGGGGGACGGGAGCGTCAGCGTGTTCCGCCAGCCCTCGAACTACGCCAACGGCAACACGCGCGACAACGTTGGGCGGCTACTCACCTGCGAGCACGACACGCGGCGCGTGACCCGCACCGAATACGACGGCAGCATCACCGTCATCATGGACAAGTACCAGGGCAAGCCACTCAACGCGCCCAACGATGTGATCGTGAGCTCGGACGGCGCCATCTGGTTCACCGATCCGGGCTACGGGATTCTCAGCAACTACGAATCCGGCGCGAAGCGCCCATTCGAACTGCCCACCAATGTCTACCGGGTCGACCCGCACTCCGGGAAAGCCGCGGTGGTGGCGGATGATTTCAACCGTCCCAACGGCCTGGCCTTTTCGCCGGATGAAAAGCGGCTCTATGTGGTCGACAGCGGCAGTCACGCACACATCAGGGTGTTCGACGTCGCAAATGGCGCGAAGCTCACGGGCGGAAAGGTGTTTGCCGAAAGCGGAGCCGGCAATTCCGATGGCATTCGCACCGACATGAGCGGCAACGTCTGGTGCACCCAGGGTTGGGGCGATCCCAAGGACGATGGGGTGCGTTGCTACGCCCCGGAAGGCACGCTCATTGGCAAGATCCACCTGCCCGAGACAACCGCTAACCTGTGCTTCGGCGGGCCAAAGAAGAACCGCCTGTTCATCTGCGCCAGCACGTCGGTGTACGCGGTATATCTCAATGACGTCGGGGCGCAGACGCCATAGCGCAGGCCCCGTAGCGCCGTCGCCGCATCACTTGCGCCTGAAACAGGCGCTCGAGTGATCGTTGACGATGCCGACCGCCTGCATCCAGGCGTAGACGATCGTCGGGCCGACGAACTTGAAGCCGCGCCGCTTCAGCTCCTTCGAGATGCGTTCGGACAACGGTGAACTGACTACTCTGGTCCTGCCGTTGCCACGCAGCACTTTGCCGCCGGTGAATGACCAGCAGAACGCGCTGAAACTCTCGCCCCGCTGTTCCATCTCGCAATAGATCTGCGCGCCGCGGATCGTAGCCACTATCTTCGCGCGCGCCCGGATGATGCCCGCGTTGTTCATCAGCCGCGTGACGTCGCGGGCGCCGAAGCGGGCCACCTTCGCAGGCTCAAATCCGGCAAACGCGGCGCGGAATGCCTCGCGCTTACGCAGCACGATGCTCCAGGAGAGTCCCGCCTGGAACCCTTCCAGCATCAGCATTTCCCACAGCATCCGGCCGTCGCGCTGCGGAACACCCCATTCGCGATCGTGGTAGTCAGCCATCAACGGATCGCCGTTCGCCCAGCGACAGCGCTTAGCTGTCGCGCCTGGCTCTTTTTCCACAGGCCCTACCCACTTTCGGCCGCTGTCAGAGACAATAGTAACCATGAGCGAAGTCCCGAACGACATTTATACCGAACCCGAGGACGTCGATGTCGACACGCTCGCGAACCTCGGTCCGCTGACCGGCCTGGCCGGCGTGTGGGAGGGCCTTCGTGGGATCGACGTCAATCCGAAACCCGAGGGCCCGCGCCGGCAGGCTTTTCTGGAGCACATCGACCTGCAGCCGATCGACCCGCAGGCAAATGGCCCGCAGTTGCTGTACGGATTGCGCTATCACACGCACATCATGAAGCCGGATGAAGTCGAGACCTATCACGACCAGGTGGGCTACTGGCTATGGGAACCTGCCACCGAAGCGCTGATTCACACGCTGACGATTCCGCGCGGCCAGGCTGCGCTGGCGACCGGCAAGGCGGCGCGCACCGCCACGAGTTTTGAGGTAGTCGCCCGGCGCGGCTCGACGGAAAACGGCATCTGTTCGGGATGCTTTCTCGAGCAGGCCTTTACGACCACTGAATTCAGGCTCAAAGTTACGATCAATCGCGACGGCAGCTGGTCTTATTTCGAGGATACGATACTGATCGTGAAGGGGCAGACGGAGCCCTTTCATCACACCGACGCCAACACCCTGACGAAGATCGGCGAGCCCGAGCCGAATCCGCTGGCAAGAACTTAGGAGCATTTATGATACTGGGAATGAGTGTTCCGCTGTTCACGCAACTGCATGTCCTCATCAGCCTGGTGGCCATTGCCTCAGGCGTCATCGTGGCAGTCGGTCTCAACTCCAATCGCGCAGAGCCGCAGTGGACGGCGCTATTCCTCGTTACGACCATCCTGACGAGCGCCACCGGCTTCCTGTTTCACTCCAGGGCCATCGGGCCGCCGCATGTGATCGGCGCGCTCTCGCTGGTGATTCTCGCGGTCGCGACCTACGCGTTATATGGTCGACACCTGGCGGGCCGCTGGCGCGCCACGTACGTCGTAACAGCGCTGCTGGCACTGTATTTCAATGTCTTCGTGGGCGTGGTGCAGGCGTTTCAGAAAATACCGGCATTGCACAGACTGGCGCCGAACGGTTCGGAACCGCCGTTCGCACTCGCGCAACTCGTCGTGCTCGCGGTTTTTGGGCTGCTGGGTTTCCGGGCGCTGCGGCGATTCCGCGTCGGCTAGCCGCGCGTCGCACGGGCGATTTCACTGGCGACGAGATCGAACAGTTCGTGCAATCCGCCGCTGACGTCCTGCACCACACCGTTGACGAAAAAGGCCGGCGTGGCGCGCAGGTGACTCTGCCTGCCGCCTTGCTGGTGCTCGCGGACCCGCTGCCGGTAGATCTCGTCGTCCAGCTCGGCTCTGAAGCGCGCCATGTCCAGATCGAGTAGCCCTGCGAATTCCTCGAGCCGCCGCCGGCTCGGCGGCTGCGAATCCGCCAGCAGCAGGCCGTGCATCGGCCAGAACTTTCCCTGTGCCGCAGCGCACTCGGCGGCCTCGGCGGCCATCAGCGCATGGGGATGCGCGTCCTCCAGCGGAAAGTGCCGGAACACGAAGGCCATCTGCTCGCGATGCAACTCGCGCAACTGCCTGACGGCCGGCTCGACAGCCCGGCAGATCGGGCATTCGAAGTCGCCATACTCGACCACCGCAACCGGGGCGTGCGCCGGCCCGTCCCTGTGATCGACGGCCGATACCTCGGGCGTCAGCGTGGGAGATCTGCGTGTCTGGTTCATGGTCGTTATCCCTAAAGATTCAATTGCACATTCTGGCCGCCAGACGGCGGCCAGCGTAAAATTGCCCGATGGCAACTCCTGGCAACCGCCTTCGCACCTGCCTCGAGCCGCACATCGTCGCCACGGCAGTCCGCGTCTCGCTGCTGATCGGTACAGTACTCAACCTGATCAACCAGGGGCCCGAACTGCTGGCGCACAGGGGGGTGTCCTGGCCCAGGATCGCGATGAATTATATCGTGCCATTTTGCGTGGCGACCTACAGTGCGGCAGCCAACCAATGGCGCGCAAACGCTGTACGGAACGGTGGATGACACATCTCGTCTGGCCCGTGCAATACTGGCCACCTGTATCGACTAATTAAAGGACGAACATGACCGACGAAGCCAAGCAAAAATTCACATCGAAAGTCCGCCGCGGCCTGAATTGGGTGCACGCGCAGTCCCGCGCGGAGTATGACCGGCTGCGGAATGAGGCCGGCGGTGGCAGGGTGCCCGGTTTCAACGCCGGCGAGCTTGCGGATATCGAGGCGGCTATCGTCTGGATCGAGCAGAACAAGGAGCCCAGGGCAGGTTAGACAGGGGCGACTTGCCCGACCGTTCGGCGTTGGCAATCCCTACGGCAGCCGCTGTGGCCCCTGGTCACCAGCGCTGTGAGCGTCGTGTCGGGTTCCTGGGGGCGTCCCAATGCAGTACGTCGTACCGTATTGCGTTGCTATTTCAGCAACTGCAATTCGTCGAGCGCCAGATTGACCTTGTTGATGATCTCTTCCTTTAGCGCCGACTCGAAAGCCTTGCGTTCCTCGTCACTGTATTGATCCCAGGATTTCCTGGCTTCGAATTTCTGTTGGCCCATTTCACAGGGTGCATCGAATTGCCCGGCCAGTACCTTGCCGTCCGAAACCCGATCTACCTCCGCCCGAAACAGTACATATGGGCAAGCGGCCACCATCCCGAACATCTGATGGCGGAACAGGCCAAACCCGCTCTGGTGGAACGGTTGGTTCTCGCTGGTCGTGCGTTCGAGGACCAGCACTGCATCCGCGCCCTGAGCCTTGGCATGATCCACGAAAACCTTGAAGGCCGGTCTAGACAAGGGGCCACTCACATGTTTGCCGTACAGTGAATCGAGTCGGCCCTCTTCCATCACCAGCGGTTCGGCGGCTACCTTGCCTCGTTGCTTCAGTGTCTCGATGATCGCATCCGTGGCCAGCTTGTTGATTTGCCATTCAGCCACCGGAACATCGAATGCCTTGTTCTGGAACGCCGTTGTACCCAGGAATACGGCGTGCATCGTATCGCCCAAAGACACCACGACGGCGAGCTTTTTCATCCCCTCGAGATCCTGCTCGGCGACCCCGCGGGAAATTGCCGGGACGGAACAAAGACTCCCCACCAACACAGTGCAAAGCACCAGGTATTTGCGCATGTCGACTCCAGCTCCGGGATTTTCTGCTGAGCTACCCAACCTGCGACGACTTATTCAACAGCGCCAACAACCTCACCCACGCCTTCTCCGCCGCATCATGGTTGTAGACGGACGAGTCCGTCGGGCACCAACCGTGCTGCGTGCCCGCGTACACTTCCACCTCGGCCTCGAGGTGCGCATGCTCGAAGCTCTCGCGTAGCACGCTCTTGTCGTCCGGGTCGCGTTCGTCGTCATTGGCGGCAATCGCGATCAGGTAGCGCGCTTTCGTCTGCGCGATGAGCAGATGAGGACTGTCCGGATCCTTGGTGACGAGTCCGCCGCCGTGGAAAGTCGCCACGGCACCGATCCGGTCAGCCCGCGCCGCCGCGGTACGCAGCGCGATCGGGCCGCTCATGCAGTAGCCCATCGTTCCCGCTTTCCGCTTCACATCGACAGCCGCCTGGCTGTCCAGAAAACCGATGAATGCCTTCGCGTCGGTCGCCGCACTCGCAGGAGTCAGGGAATTCCTAAGTGCCATGAGCGCATCCCGGGTCGCGGGATCGTTGAAGTCCGCGTGTTCCGGCGCCGTCGGCGCCTTCTGCGTGCGGTAGAAGGGATTCACCACCAGCACCGAGAAACCGGCATTCGCCAGGCGCGTGGCCATATCCTTGAACGCCGGCCGCAAGCCGAAAATGTCCGGCCACATGAGCACCGCGGGGTGCGCGCCGCTCGCCGGGTGGACAAAGTACGCGTCGGCAACTCCGTCTGGCGTCTTGATCGTGACTTCGGCGCCGACCGTTTCGGTCGCCAGCGCCGCTAACGGCAGCATGGCGGCCAGGCCCGTGCCCAGCGCCATGGCCCCGAATTGCCTGCGGGTCAGTGCCGCGCGCCGGGCGAATTCATCGAGATCGTCCTGCTCACACATGGCTGCCGGCGCGTCCGACTATTTCTTGACGGTCGATCCGTGTGAGGCCACGCATTGCCACTTGCCGCCCGGCATCTTGACCCAGGTGTCGGTAAAGCGCTCGAGTTCATCCAGGGGCTTTCCCTTGGAGTCGGTGCCCTTGCCCATGAACGCGCCAGTCGCGATCGCCGCATCTCCGTAGACAGCGACTTCGAGGTTTTCATACTCGACACTGATCCAATGGACGCCTTTCGCGTCAGCCAGAGTCTGGGTCCTGTTGGTGACCTTGCCGTCCTTGTCCGTGTTGATGAATTTTTCCGCCAGGAGGGGCGCTAGCATTTCCGCGTTATTGGTTTTCTGGGACTGGAGCCATTGATGCTCTTGTGCGGCGACGGCCTTTTCCGTCTCGCCCATCGGCATTTGCGCCTGCAACACTCCGGCAGCGCCCAGTGAAAGGATTCCAAGCAAACTGTAGATGACCTTGCGATTCATGGTTTTCTCCATTTGAGGGAGTCAATGCTCTCTAAGAGCATCATTGTGCGCTCATTGGGCGCATTTCCCCAGCACCCATTTTCTTCTCAGGAGGATTTCTCGCGCGCCCCTGCCCGCACTAGACTACGAACGGAATGAGAGCCCAGCTGGATTGGCGGTAGTTCGCATACTCCGCTCCGAAGAACGCTTCCAGCCAGCGCTCTTCCAGCCGCCACTTGCGCCATAGCGCAACCACTGCGATGAGCAGCGCGAGCACGCCGCGCCATTCGCCACGTGCTACGGCCGAGCCGAGGAACGCAAGCAGCAGCCCCGTGTAGATGGGATGGCGAATCCAGCGATAGGGGCCAGTGCGGACGATCTCGTGGTGCTGTTTGAGGGTGACTGACCCACTCTAGTTGCCACCGAGCGTGATCCGGGCCCACACGGAGAACAACAAGCCGACAACCACCAGCGCCACGCCGACCATGAACACTGCCCAGCTCTGCGCGATCCACCGTTCTCCCAACCACCCCGGAATCGACTTGACAGACAACAGTACACCGGCAACGCCGAGGGGCACGAAATGCGCAGCGCGCGAAAGAGCAGATTCCCGCCGCACGACGCGCTTCACGCCATAGGATGACTTCAACCAGAAGACCGCCCAAGCCAACCATAGTCCGGGTATCAGCCACTCAGCCACATTAATCATTCCATGGTCTCCGTCTTGGCAGTCCGCGGCGAGGAATCACCTAGGCCCATCTAAAAAGACAAAAGCCCCGACACCTTGCGGTGTCGGGGCCCTTATCTACATGAGAAGCCTGGCAGTGACCTACTCTGGCATGGCAACTGCCACACGACCATCGGCGCAGAGCATTTTCACTTCCGAGTTCGAAATGGGATCGGGTGGTTCCTGCTCGCTATAGCCGCCAGGCGAAAACCGGAAGATTCTTTGATTCGACGCGTGTCGCATTCGATAAATATCGAGAAATCGCTCCATCTGCATCGGTCTACCTGTCGCCTTCTGGCCCGGAGGCCAAACTGCTTGAGGTTATATGGTCAAGTCTCACGGGCAATTAGTAC
>PMNQ01000086.1 GCA_003162555.1 Gammaproteobacteria bacterium
CTTGTCGAAGGGCGCGTCCTCGCGGATCTTCGCCACCGCGATTTCCGGCAACACGGTGTAGTTCGCGAAGGTGGAGCAACCCATGTAGTGATAGATCGGTTTGCCCTGGAAGGAAAAGCGGCTGGCGCCATCCGGCATCAGGCCCTTGCCCTGCGTCGCACGGATCGACGTGCACAGGTTGGTCTTGCGCGAAGTACAGCTCTTGCACTCGCGGCACTCGGGCGTATAGAGAGGTATGACGTGATCGCCCTTCTTCAGCGAGCGCACGCCGGCGCCGACATCGACCACGACGCCGGCGCCCTCATGACCCAGGATCGAGGGGAACAGTCCTTCCGGATCGGCGCCCGAGAGCGTGTATTTGTCGGTATGGCAGATGCCGGTCGCCTTGACCTCGATCATCACCTCGCCGAACTTCGGCCCGTCCAGCTGCACCGTCTCGATGCGCAGCGGCTTGCCAGCCTCGAACGCCACTGCGGCACGCACGTCCATGTCTTGTTCCTCCGGACCCGAAGCCTAACCTTTCAGTACTCCAGAGGCCCTGGCCAAATGCGTCGCTATGAAATCCATTAGCGGCGGCGACAGGCAATCGTAGGGTTCCAGCCCCAGCGCCTTCAGCCGCGCGCGCACCGCGCCCATGTTGGCCGGATCGGCGCCGGCCTCGATGATCGAAGATACGAAGGCGGCGAATTCGGGCGCCGACCAGCCGGCCTGCGGCGACAGCTCGGTGTGGATGAAGTCCAGCCCGTAGAACGGGTGCCTGGTGTTCTCGACCCGGCCGTACATGTGCACGCCACAGCCCCTGCAGGCGTGCCGCTGGATGGTGGCCGCGCCATCGACGACCGCGAGCTTCTCGGCACCCTTGGTCACGCTGACTTTGTCGCGTCCCACGACTGCGACCACGGAGAACAGCGCGCCTTTTGGCTTCCAGCACTTGCTGCAACCACAGGCATGGTTGTGCGCCGACTGGGATTTGATCGTGACTTCGACCGGGTTGCTCGTGCACTTGCACACCAGCGTGCCGCCGGCGAAATCCTTCGCGCCCGGCTTGACGCCGTTGTCGACTGACGGATGGATTGATACTGCGGCCATGGGACCCCCCCCTAATGGATGGACTAACCCACGGATTTTAGTAGCAATTGCCCTTCAAGGCCAATTAAGCACTCGCCGCACGCCCCAAGGCTGCGGCCAGATCGTTGCGCAGATCATCCAGGCTTTCGATGCCAACCGACAGGCGCAGCAGCCCATCGGTGAGGCCCGCCGCGCGTCGCGCCGGTTCATCCATCGCAGCGTGGGTCATGGTCACGGGATGGGCGACCAGGCTCTCCACGCCGCCGAGCGACTCCGCCAGCGTGAAACAGCGTAAGTCCTCGACGAAGCGCTTGACCGCCGGGATGCCCTTCTTGAGCTCGAAGGACACGATGGCGCCAAAGCCGAGCTGCTGGCGCGCTGCCAGCGCGTGACCTTCGTGCGCAGGCAGGCCGGGATACCACACGCGGCTGACAGCCGGATGTGCCGCCAGGAATTCCGCCAGGCCCTGGGCATTGCGGCCATGCACCGCCAGCCGCGCGTGCAGCGTGCGCATGCCGCGCAGCGTCAGGTAGCTGTCAAACGGCGATCCGGTCAGGCCGAGCGTGTTCGCCCACCAACCCAGCCGCTCATGCAGTTCGGGCGTCTTGCCGACCGCGGCGCCGCCAACCACATCGCTGTGGCCATTGATGTACTTCGTAGTCGAGTGCACGACGATGTCGGCNNATGCGCAGCAGCGGATTGCTCGGTGTCTCGACCCACACCAGCGCGGCGGGCTTCGACAGCGCGGCACGCACCGCCGCGGCGTCGCCGAAATCGACGAACTCGACCACGAATTCGCCGCGCTTCTGCCACTCCTCGAACAGCCGGTAACTGCCGCCGTAGCAATCGTGCTGGGCGACGATGCGCGCGCCGACCTTGAACAGGTGCCCGACCAGCGTGATCGCGCCCATNNTAGGTGGTGCTGAGGTGTATCGGCGGCACGACCGCGCCGGTCGCGAGGTCGCTGGCGAGGCCGGCGCGCACCGCGCGGGTCTGGGTGTCGGTGGGTTTATCAGTGCTGGAAGTCACGCCATTCTCCACGCTTGAGGCGATGCGCCGTGCATTGCGCGGCGGGCCGCGGAGTCTAGGTGGCGCCCCGCGCCAGCGTCAAGTGGGCCCCGCGCCGGCGCGAAGCGCCCGGCTTGCACGGATCAGCATCCTGGTGTAGTGTATTAACGCANNCCGGCCGAGCTGCAGGCGATGGCCGACCGCTGGGCCGTGGTGCGTGATCTCGGGCGTGGCCTGCCCTACCGTGAAATCCACGGTCGTACCGGTGTCAGCGTGACCACCATCGGCCGCGTCGCGCGCTACCTGGCGCTCGGCAACGGCGGCTACGCACTGGCGGCCCGGCGGCTTGGCGCCAACGCCCATGGATGAAACGCCGCGGCTCAAGCTCGCCGTTCAAAAGAGCGGACGACTCACCGATCCTTCGCTCGACCTGCTGAGCCGCTGCGGGCTCAAGCTCGCCCGCGGCAAGGACCAGTTGGTCGGCTTCGGCGAGAACCTGCCGCTCGACGTGCT